>CAMWWR010000324.1 GCA_947178045.1 uncultured Clostridia bacterium | reverse complement strand
ACTGCTCACCGAGCGCGATGATCCTCTTGTTGATCTCGATCAGGTCATCCTCCGACTCGACCGGGAGCTTCGGATTCTCGATCATAAAGCGGTTGTTGCCGAGCGGCTGGATCTCGTAATAGTCGTAAAAATCGCACAGCCTCGCCACCTCATCCGGGGTCTCCTGGCGCAGCAGGGCCTGATAGAGTTCCCCCGCCTCGCACGCCGAGCCGACCAGCAGCCCCTCCCGGTGCTTCGCGAGCATGCTCTTCGGAATCCGCGGACGGCGCTGGAAATATTCAATGTGCGATGCGGAGACCATACGGTACAGGTTGACTCGTCCGATATCGTTCCTGCACAGAAGAATCGCGTGGTAGGTCGGCATTTTCCGGATGATCTCCGGCGCAATCTCGCTTTTCTCATTGATGTCGCGCAGCCGCCCATAGCCGCGCTCGGACAGCATTTTTAAAAATTTTACATAGATTTCCGCCGTGCAGCCCGCGTCGTCAACCGCCCGATGATGGTTTTCCAGGGATACGCCAAGCGCCTTCGCCACCGTGTCCAGCTTGAAATTGTGCAGCTCCGGCAGCAGGACACGCGCGAGCCCCACCGTATCCACGATCGTAAAATCCGCCGAAAGTCCCAGATCCGCCGCATTTTTTGCGATAAAGCCGGTATCGAAGGACGCATTGTGCGCGACAAGAATGCAGCCCTCACAGAATTTCAGGAATTTCGGCAGTACCTGCTCGATCGTCTCCGCGTCCATCACCATCGCGTCGCTGATGCTCGTGAGCTTTTCGATCTCAAACGGGATCGGCACCTGCGGGTTCACGAAGGAGGAAAATTTTTCGGATATCTCGCCGTCCGCCACCGTCACCGCCCCAATCTCGATGATCCTGTCATGGCGGCTGCTCAGGCCTGTCGTCTCAATGTCGAATACAACCGCCGGGCAGGTCAGCTCCTGCCCCCGGTCCTCGCGCACAATCTCCTCCAGATCGTCGACGAGATACGCCTCCATGCCGTAGATAATCTTGAAAGCCTTCGCGCGCGCGATCTCCTCCTCCGTCTTCAGCTTTTTGATGTTGATGGCGTGATTTGCCACCGGAAAGGCCTGGACGACGCCGTGGTCGGTGATCGCGATCGCCGGATGTCCCCAGGCGAATGCCGTGTTTACCAGCACCTCCGGCGAGACGACGGCGTCCATATCGCTGAAGGTTGTATGTGCGTGCAGCTCGACGCGCTTGACCGGTGCATTGTCCTTCCGCCTCTTCACAAAATCCGGGATGCTCCGGATGCCGTCGACCGATCCGATGGAAATTTCGTGGTCATATTTATCCAGCGCCGCCATCCCCTTTATTTTGATAAAGCTGCCCTCCGCAAGCTTTCCGTCCAGCTCCTCCTTCTGCTCCGTCCGCACAAAAAGCTTGGCCGAGATCGTATCCGTAAAATCGGTAAACGAAAATATATACAGCAGCTTTTCGTTTTTCAGCTCCCTGACGTCGAGCTTGATGATTTTTCCGCGCAGAATGACCTCTCCGATCTCGTCCTGCACCTCCGCGATCGGGATCGCCTCGCCGTCAAAGGGTCTTCCGTAGAAAACGTCCGGATCCGCCGGAGCAAGCTCCCGCTTTCCGAATCTTCCCTTGCCGTAGGCTCCGGATCTGGAAAAATCGCGGTTGCCAAAGCCGCCGCTCTGCGATTTGTTTTTGCCGGGTGCACCCGTGCCCGCGGATCGCGTTCCCGCTCCGTTTGCGTGATTCCCTGCCGCCTCATTCGTCCCGGCTCTGCCTGCATTGCGGTTTCCTGCCGCATCGCCCGTCCCGGCTCCACCTGCGCCCCGGTTTCCCGCCGCAGCGCGGTTCGTTCCGCCAGCGCTCTGTTTCCCTGCTGCATTCCCCGTTCCCGCAGCCGCGCTGTTTCCCTGCGCTCCGGTTTCCTTTGTACCGCCCGCAGCCGCCCGGCTCCCGTCCGGCGTTCCGCCGGCATCCACATCCATATAGGCCTGGGAATTCTGCCGCGCGCGCGGCGGGGCCGCCACGAACTCATACTCCTCCGACTGTGTTTTTTCCGGAATCGGAATATACTCAAAGTGCACGGCCAGCGGAAAGGAGTAGCGCTCGCTGTAGAGCGTTTCCAGCCACTCGCCGAGCTCCTGGCATTTTTTGCGGTTGATAAAACTGTCCGGCACCGCGATGTGCATCACGCCCGAGGCCCGCTCTCCCTCCCGTGCACCGTCGGAAAAGGAAACATCGCTCCCCCTTAGAATTCCGGCCAGAACGGTGGACTGCTCGGACAGCTCCTCGAAAAAGCTCTCCCGGTAGGCATTCCACAAATTTTCCGGCGTATACTGTCCGGACAAATGGCAGGTCTCATGAAAGGAAACCTCGCTCTTTGTCTGGAAAAACAGCTGCTTTTTCAGCTGGTAGAGCATCCTCTTCTTGTCGCGGAAGGGAATGAGGCGGCTGCTCTCGATATGTACGGTCACGCGCCCCGACAATTTGGAGGCTGCTACCTTCGTGGCAGCAACCTCCTCAAACGCGCTTTTCAGACCCGCGTCCACGGTCAGCATGTCAAATACTTCAAAAAATTTCATTCCATCCTCCCAGTCCCGGCATTCCCTGTTCACTCCTGTCCCGCCAACTCGTCCAGCTCCTTTTTCAGCTCCGAAAGAAGCGCCTCCTCCGGCACCTTCCGCAGGATCTCGCCCTTCTTAAAAAGAATGCCCTCGCCGTTTCCTCCGGCGATCCCGAGATCGGCCTCGCGCGCCTCCCCGGGCCCGTTCACCGCACAGCCCATGACGGCCACCCGTATATCGAGCGGATAGCTCTTTACCAGCTCCTCAACCTGGTGGGCCAGCGGGATCAGATCGATCCTCGTCCTTCCGCAGGTCGGGCAGGAAACAACCTCAATCCCGCCCCTTCTCAGCCCGAGCGTCTTCAGGATCAGCTTCGCCGAATGGATTTCCTCGACCGGATGGCCGGTCAGCGAGACACGAACGGTATCGCCGATGCCCTGATGCAGGATGAGCCCGAGCCCGACCGCCGACTTGATGCTGCCGCGCAGAACGGAGCCGGATTCCGTGATGCCGACATGCAGCGGATAGCGTGTGCGCTCCGCGATCAGCTCGTGCGCCCGCACGCACATCATCACATCGGAAGATTTGATGGAGATCACGAGATTGTCGTAGCCCATCGCCTCGATGAGCTCCGTCTTGTCAAGTGCGCTTTACACAATCCCCTCCGCCGTAACATGCCAGTATTTTTCGATCAGATCCCGCTACAGCGAAACGCTGTT
>CAMWWR010000323.1 GCA_947178045.1 uncultured Clostridia bacterium | reverse complement strand
GTTCCCGTACACCCGAAATGTAAAATGGGGAAACTCAAGTTTGATTTTTCGTTTTCAACTCACAGCACCTTTTTAAAGCACATATATTCGCCTATGCAACGGAAACCGCAGGCAACAGCGTCGGTCTGTGACTCGCCTTCATTAAAGAAAGTCATATGCTTTGCTCCTCTGCGCTTGCAGTCGTTCAGGGCAGCGATCAGCAGAACCCGATAAACATCCCTGTTATAAATATCGTCGGGAAAGTCAACGCCAAAGATTTCCGGCATAAGCGTATCATGCATATAGTAAATTGCGCCTTCTGCCCTCCCATTCCGGATGCAGACGTATACCTGCCAACGGTCAATCGCATCGAGGATCCTGGCGGAGTTCCAGTACATATCACCGTCGTTTTGGGAGTGGAGGTCGGAGAAAAGCTCATAATTCTCCCGGGTTATAGGAAGGATGCCTGCATCCTCCGGCTGTAATACATAATCCTCAAAATCCATGGCATCATTATAGCTTTCCTCAATGCAATCGAAATTCTGAGCTTCCAGTGCGGCAACCGCTTCTGTATTTTCTCTGGGAAAGCCCAGATACAGCTCGCTGCCGGGAAAATGTTCCTGTGCGAAAGCAATGAATTCAATCAAAGCCTCCTTCATGCCGGAAGCAATGCAAAAAGCGCAGGTATCCAGATAATGGTCCTCCGGCAGATAAAAATAGTGTATCCATCCTGCCATTTTCCCATCCTGTTCATAAAGCAGTATTTCCTCATTGTCTATGGAAAATGCTTTCCGGGCGCAAGCCACAAAATCATCTTTTGTCTTTATTCCGTCGGCATAGGTCGGATACCCTGATTTTGTCATGTCCAGGGCCAGCTGATACGCAAAATCTACATACTGTTCAAAATCCGGTTCCTGTAATTTTTTCAGCATATTATTCTCCATTTCTGAGCGACTTTGTCGCGAAGCGGCGCTGAGAAATTCGCGAAGGCGATTTCTCAGCTGCCATCCGGGCTATTTGTTCTCGCTCAGAAACAAATAGCCGTGTGAAAAATCAGCACATTTGTGTGATTTTTCACACTAAGCCTCCAAAAATGAAAAGAAGAGTAGCAGCTCAGTCCTCGAACAGCAGCAGCTCGCCGTTCTGTATGGAGTACCAGGCTGATTCTCCGGGAGTGATGACGGCCCGCCCGGCGGTCGCCTCTGTAAACCGGCGGGTGAGAAGCTCCTCCTCGCGCGGGGATACGAAAAGTGTAACCGTAACCGCATCGGCGTATTCAGAGGAGAGAATTGAAATGCCCTCCTGCGCGGCGATGTACTGGAGCTTGCCGATGCCGCCGTAGTCCGTCCTTATGACGAGCCGGCGGCCGAAATGCTTCTCGATGACGGTGCAGTGCGCGAGCCCCTCCTTGACGGCGGCCTGATAGGCGCGCACAAGCCCGCCCGCGCCGAGCAGTACGCCGCCGAAATAGCGGGTGACGACGACGGCCGCATTGTGGATGCCCTCCGCCAGAAGGATGTCGAGCATCGGCCGGCCTGCCGTCCGGGGCGGTTCGCCGTCGTCGCTGCAGCGCGCCGGCTCGTTGTCCCGGCCGATGACATAGGCGGAGCAGTTGTGTTTGGCGTCCCAGTATTTCTTTTTTGTCTGTTCGATAAAGGAGAGCGCCTCCTCCTCCGACCCGACCGGAAGCAGGGTGGCGATGAAGCGCGACTTTTTTTCGACGATCTCGCCGCTCCCGCCAAGGTAGAGCGCGCGATAGCTTTCTGTATTCATGTATGATACCCGTGTGCGCCGCGAACGAACCTGCGGCGCTGTTTGACCTGGGTTCCCGTCCTTGACAAAGAACTCTGTTTTCGTTACTATATACTATTATAGCAAGTTCGGCGGGAGAGCGCAAGTGAAAACGGTTGCAGTGAAGCCGAAGGCTAGATGATAACGAAAACGGTTGCAGCGAAGTCGAGGGCCGGACGGCAACGAAAACAACATGCGGCGCTGCCGGACGGGAGAGGGGGCGAAAACGGAATGAGGGAGAAAATACGCGCGGGCTATGCCGCGCACCGAAAGCTTTTTTCGGCCGTGCCGGCGGTTCTGTTTATGGCCGTCATATTCTGGTTTTCCTCCAAAACGGCGGTGAAATCGTCGGAGAGCAGCGACCGGATCGTCGATGTGATCCTCAGCGCTCCTGGCGTCGCCCCGAATGAATCCGGAGAGACGCCGGCGCGGATCCGGGAGGTACTCACGGTGATCGTGCGCAAGGGGGCGCATTTCACGGAATACGCCGTGCTGTGCGCGCTTTTCATGTACTGGCTCTGCTCGTTCCGTCTGCCGTACCGGCGTCTCTGTTTTATGGCCGTGCTGCTGTCAACGCTCTACGCGGCGACGGACGAATTCCATCAACTGTTCGTGGAGGGGCGCAGCGGGCAGGTCACGGACGTGCTTATCGACGCGTCGGGCGCACTGGCCGCGATGCTTGTCATATCGGCGTCGCGCGCCCTGCTGTTGCGCCGCCGGCAAAGGGTTACACAAAACGGTTCTGCTCCGCGTCGTAGCGGCGGTTGAGCAGGGCCAGCTTTTCGACGAGGGTCTGCTCGTCCACGTCGAGATCGTCGCAGAGCGCCTGAAGCGAAGGATAACTGTCGCGCAGCTTCGTATTGACAAAGCTGAGCAGTATAACGGGATCTTCTGGAAGCATAGAAACTCCTTTCTGGCTGCAGCAGGTTATACTGGCGGCCGAAAAGATTGACCGCTCAGTATAATGCGATGCGCACGGCCGCATAAGGAAATATGCCGCATGGCGGCTGCGGCCGGCGCAATACTCACGGCAAATGAAATCTGCCGTGAGTATAAATGGAACTTTCGCCGTAAAATGCTGTAGCTACAGCATATCACAAATAAGGAAAAAAGCAAGGACGGAAACGGGGCATTTGGAATGGATTTGTTTGATTATATGAGGGAAAAGGAGCAGGAGAGGGAAGCTCCGCTCGCTTCGAGACTGAGGCCGCTTACGCTCGAGGAGGTCGTGGGTCAGGAGCACATTATCGGGAAGGGCAGGCTGCTTTACCGCGCCATCCGGGCAGACAAGCTGGGCTCGGTCATTTTTTACGGGCCTCCGGGAACGGGCAAGACGACGCTCGCCCGGGTTATCGCCAACACGACGAGCGCGGAGTTTAAGCAGATCAACGCCACCTCCGCGGGCAAGAAGGACATGGAGGAGGCGGTGGCGGCCGCGAAGGCGAATCTGGGCATGTACGGCAAAAAGACAATTCTGTTCGTGGACGAGATTCACCGCTTCAAT
>CAMWWR010000322.1 GCA_947178045.1 uncultured Clostridia bacterium | reverse complement strand
TACTGGCACAGAACAGGGATGCATGGAATGCGATGGCGGACGACTGGTTCGGGAAGACGGCGCTGCCGGAATACGGTGTTCTGATCCCGGATGAGGAGGAGCTGAAGCTGTTCGGAGACGTTCGGAACAAGAGAATTTTGGATATCGGGTGCGGGAGCGGGCACTCGCTGAAATACCATGGGGACCACGGGGCTGCGGAGCTTTGGGGACTTGATCTTTCTGCAAAGCAGATCGAAAACGCGAACCGGCTCCTGACAGAAAACAATTATTCGCCGAAATTGTTCGTGTCCCCGATGGAGGAAAATCCGGGGCTTCCGGCCGGCTATTTTGACATTGTCTATTCGATTTACGCGATCGGCTGGACGGTCGATATGGACAGGACGCTGGCGCTGATCGCCTCCTACCTGAAGAAGGACGGTATTCTGATCTTCAGCTGGGATCATCCGTTCATGCACTGCGTGGATATTGAGGAGGAGCGGCTTGTTTTCAGCGGCAGCTACTTTGAGAAGGAGCCGATCACCTTCCCGAAGGGCGGCAATCCGGTTTCTCTATTATAACCGGCGGCTCTCCGATTATATCAATCCGCTTGCGCGGGCGGGCTTCATGGTCGAGCAGCTGGTGGAGGAGACCGACCAGGAAACCCTGGAGCGCGCGGCGGAATTCCGGTCGAATTACTATTCGCCGGTCAAAGCAGGAAAATTTCCGCTTTCGTTTGTAATAAAGGCACGAAAAATGTTTTAAAGAAGTGCTGATTAAATCATTTCTTCCTTGAAGCCTCCGGCGGGATGCAAAGCCTTTGGAAGAGGCTTAATGGATTTGTAAAGGAATGTGCGTTATTTTCCGTTATCTCCGCACCCACTTGCCGAACAGCGTCTTTTTGTAGTGAAGCAGCTCCTCCTTGGCATCTCTGTTGCCGACGGCCTTTTTCAGATAGGCGACGGCCTTCGGAATATCCTGCGCGACGCCGAGGCCCCTGCCGTAGATATAGCCCAGCATGTAGAAAACCTCGCTGTTGTCCCAGTCTACCCGCTCCAGAAAGACTCTCGCCTGCGCATAATCCTGCGGTGCTCCCAGACCGTCAAAGCAGCATTTCCCGAGATAATACACGCCCCAGGTGCTGCCCTTTTTGTAGGCGGAAAAGAGGAGCTGGAATGCCTTTACATAGTCCTGCGGGACTCCGGCCCCGTTGAAATAGGCTCTGCCGAGGTAATTGCAGCCGTTGATATTGCCGGTGGCGGCGTCCTTTTCAAAGCATTGTGCGGCGAAGGCCTCGTCCTTTGGCGTGCCGATGCCGTTGAGATAGCAGCGGCCAACATCGCTCCATGCGCCCGGGTGGCCGCCCTCCGCCGCCAGCCGGAACCAGTGAAGGGCATCCTCCGCCCGGCCGGCCTTTTCCAGCTCCTCCGCGTAGATCGCCTGATGAATCGGATGCCCGTACTCCGCGCCTGTTTTCCAGAGATCCCTGGCCTTTTCCGGGCGCGGCGCGATGAGATCCTCGTCCCCCTGTGTGTAGTAGCGGTTGAGGTTGTTGGCGGCAAAATACATACCGCCCCGGAAGGACTTCCAGAACAGCTCCTCGCATTTGGAGATATTCTCCTTCAGATATGCCTTATAAGCCGCCTGATTCGGGAAGGCGTCTTTTCCTTTATTCTGAATCCGCACAAAATCCCACCAGAAATAGGAGTTGGCGACGACGTACTGGCAGAAGGCGTCCCCGGTTTCCGCCAACTCTACAGCCGCATCAAAGGCCTCCTGCAGATCGGCGAACGGCATTTCCTTTTCAAGCGAGGGTGGCAGCTCGTCGCTGCGCAGGGCAACCAGCACTCCGAGGGCGCTGCCCTGCACCACGGATTTATGTAAAAGCTCTATGGCCCGATCATCATCCTCCGGAAAATGGTGACCCGCCCAGACGTACTGGCGGCCGCAGTAGCATCTTGCCAATACGCAGGAGGCGTCGCCGTCCCCGGCCGCGGAGGCCTTTTCGAGGAGAGCGAAGGCTTCCTTCCCTCTGCCTGTCCGCTCATTGTAATAGATATCCTGCAGCGCCTGTCTGACCTCGCTGCTCAATGAATGTGCCATGATATGTCCCCTTTCCTTTCCTGATAAAAATTTTTTTTGTTTTATCCTGCCTGTTTTGTTCCGACCGATAAAATCCCTTTCGCTTTGTCCTGCTTCTGCATCCGGTTCTTTATCCCCTGATCCGGGGGCGGGCTGCTGTTTGCTATATCTGCCGGCCTCCGCCGCGCAGCATGTCCCGGCTTGCCTGCGCCGAGGCCTGAAGCGCCTGCTTCCGGCGGAATTCCAGCTCAAAGCGCTCCCGCTCGATATCGTCCATCGCCAGAAAATTCAGGTACTGGCTCCTCCCGCCCCGGGCGGCTGCCGGAACGCGCAGGGAGAGGTATTCTGCCGCCGCCCGCAGCTCCCCCGGCTGGGTGAATGTGGTGGAAGCCGTCTGCCAGCGGTCGTCGAAGAGAACGAGCTGCAGAGAGCGGTTCGTGCGGACGCCGGTCTGCGTGTGACGCTGGTGGAGCTCATCCACCGCGAAGATCCCCCGGATGCGGTCGATCCGGCAGGCCTGGTCGCCCAGCACCCATTCGCGCCCGATTCCGACCGCGTCAAACCACTCCCCGTTCTCCTTTAGATCTCTGTCCACCATGGCGAAAAGCTCCTCCACCGGCGGCGCATCCTCCGGGTACGGCAGCTGCCCGCGGATGGATTTTGCGAGGGCGCTCCTGGCGGGAAAAAAGGTATCCCGCACCGCGCACCAGCCGGCCCAGAGCCCGAAGAGGAGCATTGCCGCGCCGCCGACGCCGGACAAGGCCAGCGACAGGTAGTCTTTTGGCTCCCGGGGCTCTGATCCCTGCTTCAGCTCCACGAAAAAGAAGACGGACAGCGCCGCGCCGATGAACAGCAGAAGAAGCGCCCACAGAAGCTCGGAAAGCCGCTTCCGGGTGCGGGAAAGGCAGTAGCCCTCCGCCGCTCCGTGCGGGTTGTTCCTGCGCTGCATATCCATCAGGAGAAGAATAATGGGAATGGAAAAGAGCCGCATGGTGACGGCCAGCAGGATGTAGATCAGTACATTCCATGGCCAGCGCAGAAAATCCGGCTGTTTCTTTTTTTCGCTCATCGTCAAACGATCCCCCTTTTCCTTGCCCCTGCCGTATGCGGCGGGCTTCTGCACGGAATTTTAGCACAATAAAAAGAGGATTACAACTCTCAGTTTGCTTGAGTTTCCCCATTTTACATTTCGGGTGTACGGAAACTGCTTCTTTCTGCACG
>CAMWWR010000321.1 GCA_947178045.1 uncultured Clostridia bacterium | reverse complement strand
ATAAGGTCGATGTGCGCCGCGAGCAGCAGGGGGAAGTGATGGTGGGGGACATCGAGGTGGACGAGGATGAGCTCGCCATCATTGAGGCGGAGGCTGAAGATCTTTCCAAGATCGATCTGTCCGTGCCCGAGGGGATCGGGCTGGAGGACCCGGTGCGCATGTACCTGAAGGAGATCGGCAAGGTGCCACTTTTGAACGCGGACGAGGAGATCGGCCTGGCCCAGAGAATGGAGAACGGCGACGCCGACGCGAAGAAGCGCCTTGCGGAGGCGAACCTGCGGCTTGTTGTCAGCATTGCGAAGCGCTACGTCGGCAGAGGTATGCAGTTTCTCGACCTGATCCAGGAGGGCAATCTCGGACTGATCAAGGCGGTGGAAAAATTCGATTACCGGAAGGGCTACAAATTCAGCACCTACGCGACCTGGTGGATCCGCCAGGCGATCACCCGCGCCATTGCGGATCAGGCGCGGACCATCCGCATCCCGGTGCACATGGTTGAGACGATCAACAAGCTGATCCGCGTGCAGAGGCAGCTGCTGCAGGAGCTCGGGCGCGAGCCGCAGCCGGAGGAGATCGCAAAGGAGATGAACCTCTCGCTTGACCGCGTGCGTGAGATCCAGAAAATATCGCAGGAGCCGGTCTCCCTGGAGACGCCGATCGGCGAGGAGGAGGACAGCCACCTCGGGGATTTTATTCAGGACGATCAGGTGCCGGTGCCGGCGGAGGCCGCGGCATTCACGCTGCTGAAGGAGCAGCTCAACGAGGTGCTCGGGACGCTGACCGACCGTGAGCAGAAGGTGCTGCGGCTGCGCTTCGGGCTGGACGACGGCAGGCAGCGCACGCTTGAGGAGGTCGGCAAGGAGTTCGATGTGACGCGGGAGCGCATCCGCCAGATTGAGGCGAAGGCGCTGCGTAAGCTGCGCCATCCGAGCAGAAGCCGCAAGCTCAAGGACTATCTGGAGCTGTGAGCGCGGGGAGCAATCGGGGGTGGACGGCACCGGGCGGCGGTGACGGGAGCACGGAATTCGGTTCGGGGAGTCCGGGAGACAGCCTCGGAGGTGCAGGATGCAGCTTAAAGAGCGCAGGGGGCGATGTTCGGGCAGGCGTTCCGGGGCGGGGCATCGGCGCACTGCCGATATCGGACCGGATGAAAATGAATGCGGGGCTCGTGCCGCGCTGTAAGACGCTGGCCGATGTGGGCTGCGACCA
Source organism: uncultured Clostridia bacterium (assembly GCA_947178045.1). Lineage (GTDB taxonomy): Bacteria > Bacillota > Clostridia > Lachnospirales > Lachnospiraceae > RGIG4057. Next base: position 2,080 of record CAMWWR010000321.1, on the reverse strand, counting down.
CGCATACACGGCCATTTACCTGACGGCTTGCGGGCGAGCGGGCCGCTGCATTGCGATGGATGTCGCAGCCGGGCCGCTTGCGAGGGCGGAGGAAAATATCCGGCGGTACGGGCTGGAGGAACGGATCGAGACAAGGCGTTCCGACGGCCTTGCCGGGCTGAGGCCGGGAGAGGCGGACGTCATCATGATCGGAGGAATGGGCGGGCCGCTCATGCTCGATATTCTGCGGCGGGGGCTCGCATGCGTCCGGGCCGCGAGGGCGCTCGTGCTGCAGCCGCAGTCGGAGCTGGAGGAATTCCGCAGGGGCTTAAGGCAGCTTTCGCTCGCCGTGCTGGCGGAGGATATGTGCTGCGAGGGCGGGAAGTATTATACGGCGATATACGCGGAAAATGCGGAGCGGAGCATGCCGGGCGATTGTAAACAGGAGGAAACAGCGGAGCGAGGCTTGTCGGCATGGCTTTTGGAGCGGTACGGCCCGTGCCTGATTGCTGGGCGGCACCCGGTGCTGCGCGAATTTCTGCAGAGGGAGCTTCAGAAAAAAGAGAAGCTGGCCGCGCGTCTGGCCGGGCAGGCGACGGAAAAGAGCCGGGAGCGGCAGAAGGTGCTCGCGGAGGAGCTGCAGGAAATTTCCCGCCTGCTGGAGCTGTTCTGACGGGAGGTAGGCATGCCTGAAAGAGGCAGGAATAGGAAAAACGGATGGAACTGCGGGAAGCCGGAGCGGCGGCATGAGAGGGAATACGGGGAAGCAGAAGGAAAAATGTAGAAAGGCGGTTGAAAGCATGTATCAGATCACGATCAACGGTGTTTCGAGGCAGTATGAAGAGGGGACTACATACGGCGATATCGCGAGGGAGCATCAGGCGGAGTACGCGCACAACATTATCCTTGTCCAGGCGGACGGCAGGCTGCGCGAGCTGTTCCGGAAGGTGGAAAGGGACTGTGAGCTTTCCTTTGTAACGACGGCGGACAGCGCGGGCAGCAGCACATACATGAGAGGTATGATTTTTGTAATGCTGCGCGCCATGTACCGGGTCAGCGGGAAAATTTTCGACGAGAGGAACACGGGGGAGGGAACCGGTGCGGACCGGAAAGCGGCAGACGGCGGGACCTCCAAAGATGCGTCCCTCGCCGGTTCGGAAAAATGCGCCGGGGCGAATTCCGGGAGAGCGAGCAGGGAGAGCCGCGGCGGCCGCATTATCGAGCGCGTCCGCATGGAATATGCGCTCGGCAACGGCCTGTACGGTGAGATTGACTGGCGCGAGGGCGGGCATCCGGAAATAGAGACGTTCCTTGGCCGGGTGAAGGAGGAAATGCAGCGGATCATCGCGGCGGATATGCCGTTCCGCAAGCTGACGGTCGGCACGGAGGAGGCGGCCCGGCTGTTCGGCGAGGTCGGAATGTACGAGAAGGAAAAGCTGTTCCGCTACCGGCTTGTATCCAATACAAACATCTACGAGCTTGACGGCTTTTACGACTATTATTACGGCTATATGCCGGAGAGCACCGGAGTGCTCCGGGTATTTGACCTCGCGCCTTACGAGGACGGCTTCCTTCTGCTGCTTCCGGACCGAAAGCAGCCGGAGGTGCTGCCGGAATACAGGCCGCGCAAAAAGCTGTATACGGTGCTGCAGAATTCGAACCGCTGGGCGCAGCGCCTGGAGCTGAACAATGTCGGGGATCTGAACCGCGCGATCAGCAGCGGCGATATCGAAGAGATGATTCTCGTGCAGGAGGCGCATCAGGAGAAACAGATTGCGGAGATCGCGGAGCAGATCCGACAGTCGGGAAGCCGGAAATTCATCATGATTGCGGGCCCGTCCTCTTCGGGCAAGACGACCTTTTCCCACCGGCTCTCCGTGCAGCTGCGCACGCTCGGCTACCGGCCTCACCCGATCGCAGTGGACGATTATTTTGTGGACAGGGAAAAGACGCCGAAGGACGAGAACGGAAATTATAATTTCGAAATTCTCCAGGCGATCGACATCGAGCAGTTCAACCGGGATATGAACGCGCTGCTCGCCGGGGAGCGCGTGGAGCTGCCGACCTTTAATTTCAAGACCGGGAAACGCGAGTACAAGGG
>CAMWWR010000320.1 GCA_947178045.1 uncultured Clostridia bacterium | reverse complement strand
TTGAAAAATTGCAGCGCCAGATTAAGGAATGGCCGGCGCAGGCGAGGGGCGCGATCGCGTGTGAGGCGGTGAAGGCGCTGAGTCTAAATCCGCTCCCGCAGGCGCTGCTGATCGTGGACGGAATTGCGCGGAAATTTAAATTCAGGCAGGTGCGGGCGGCAGCGGGCGAGGCGCTGGAGTTCGCGGCGGCACAGCTCGGCATCACGCGCGAGGAACTGGCGGACCGGATCGTGCCGGATTTTGACTTTGATGAAAATGTGGAGAGAGTATTTGATTACGGCGAGCGCAAATTTATCGTGACGCTTACCACGGCGCTGGAGGTCGAGGTGTTTGAGGCGGCGGAGACACCGGCGTCGGATGTATCAGCAGATGGCAGCAACGACGGAAATGAAAGTGCTGCGGGCTCCGTGCATATCACGCGCGGAAAGAAGCTGAAAAATCTCCCGGCGCCGGGCAGGAAGGACGACGAGGCAAAGGCGGCAGCGGCTTACGAAGAATTCAAGCAGATGAAAAAGCAGATCAAGACGACCGTAAGCGGACAGAAGCAGCGGCTTGAGATGGCGCTTTCCACGGCGCGGGAATGGAGCGTGGATGCATGGAAGCAGCTTTTCGTGCAAAATCCGGTTATGCATCAGTTTGCGATCGGTCTGATCTGGGGGATTTACGAGGAGGGCAGGCTGGAGCAGAGCTTCCGCTATATGGAGGACGGCTCGTTTAACACAAAGGACGAGGAGGAATTTGAGCTTCCTGCCGCCGAGGGCAGGAAAATCGGGCTTGTGCATCCGGTGGAGCTGACGGAGGAGGACAGGGCGGCGTGGAAGGAACAGCTGTCCGATTATGAGATTTCCCAGCCGTTTGAGCAGCTTGACCGGGCGGTTTACACGATGACAAAGGAGGAGGCAGACACGCAGGAGCTCACGCGTTTCCAGGATGAGACGGTGAACGACCTGGCGCTCGGCAGCAGGCTTTCCGGGCTTGGCTGGTATCGCGGCTCGGTGCAGGATGCGGGCTGCTTTGACACCTATTACCGCGAGGACAGGGAAATCGGACTCGGTGTGGAGCTGCATTTTTCCGGAAGCTATGTGGGCGGACAGAATGAGGAGGTCACGATTTACGACGCAAGGTTCTATAAGGCGGGTGCCGTCGAGCGCGGAAGCTATGTGTACGATGAGGCGGACAAGGAAAAAGCATATTTTCTGCGGGATGTCCCGGAGAGATATTTCAGCGAGATTGTGTGGCAGCTAAGGAAAGTGATAATGTGAAAAATACAAGGAAGGGAGCAAAAAACAATGGCAAGCAAGAAAGAAAAAAAGATCATTGCGGCGGAGGAGAAAAAGGCGGCGCAGCTCGGCATTACGCGCGAGCAGTTCTTGGATCGGAATGTGCCGGATCTGGGGTTTGATACGAATGGGGAAAGGCGGTTTGAGTATGGCGCGCGCAGCTTTATTGTCACGATAACGCCGAACATGGAATTTGCGGTGTATGAGACAGCACCGGGGAGCAAGACGCGTGGGAAGAAGACGAAAAATCTCCCGAAGCCGGGGAAAAAGGATGATCCGGATATGGCGGCGGCAGCGCTTGAGGAATTTAAGCAGCTGAAAAAAGATTTGAAGGCGGAGGTAAAAAAGCAGAGAAAGCGGATGGAACTGGTGCTTATGACAGCAAGAAAGTGGAGCGTGGATGACTGGCGGGAGGCTTTTGAGGAGCACCCGCTGATGCGTGCGTTCGCCATCGGGATGATATGGGGAATTTACGAGGACGGGAAATTGGTACAGAGCTTCCGCTATTGGGAGGACGGTACGTTTACCAACGAGAATAAGGAAGCATTTGAGCTTCCGGAAACAGCGAAAATCACGTTGGTGCATCCGTTGGAGATGACAAAGGAGCAGGCAAAGGTATGGGAAGACCTGCTTTGGGATGATGGCGAAATTTGGTCGCCGATTGACCAGCTGATCCGCGCGACCTACACCGTGCGTAAGAACGAGGAAAATAAGAAGAAGCTGGTGCGCCTCCAGAAAAAATTTTTTCATGACTATTTATTTGGCAGAGAATTGGAGAAGATGGGGTGGGAGTACTGTATGGAGGATGATGACTACTATGAAATGTATTACCGCGAGGACAAAGACGCGGGGCTTTGTGTGGAACTGCATACCTCCGGCAATACGCTGTTTGAAGCCGACCTGGTAGAGATTACATTGCGCGGGGCAAGGTTTTTTAAGGCGGGAACCTTTGACTGGGAAAACCATAAATACGATGATGCGGATGATGCAAAGGCGATTGCCCTGAAGGATGTCCCGGAGAGGTATTTCAGTGAGGTTTTGTTGCAGATTATGATGGCGGCGCAGAAAGCGTTTTTGTGTGATGAATGATAAGGAAACGCTGATTAAAATACCGCCTGTGGCGGTGGAATGAGAGGAAATATGTTAAATCGAAAGGGAAACCAGACGGAAAAATGGGAGGAGCTGTTCACGCTGCTGGAATTATCGGCGGAGGAAAAAAGGGCAGCGGAAGCATACCTTGCCGGAGAGCGGGGCAAGGAAGCACCGGCGTAAATGGGGTTTAAGGATTTATCTACAGTTTCGGGGGAAGCGGTAAGAAAGCTCTTTTACGACCTGATTCAGAAAAAGAACCGGGCAGGGCTTGAAAATGTGAAGGATGATATGGGGAGGCTTTTCAATCTGCTGTTTGCGAGGAGCAGGGTTACCTGCCATGCGATGATTCCGCTCGAAGTGCTGACAACCCTGCAGAAAACGGAATGGGGGAATGCGCCGGGGATGGCGGCGGTATACGCTGCGGAGATCGGGGGACAGGGATATGTGAGCTCTTATATGCTCAATCCCGTGCTTGAGATTGCAGGGCATAAACCGAAAAATTTGAAGCGGGCGTTTGAATTGGAAGGAAATCAGACGTTGAACGGAAAATTCGTCCTGCTTGCCCTTTACTTTTATGAGAAATATCAAAAAAATGCGAAAGATGTGCCGGAACCGGACGATTTGCCGCTGCTTTCCAGGTACGAGGAGATTGCGGTGACATTTTTTGGAAGCTTATATTTTAACAGCGCGGACCCGTCGCTTTTGGACGAGCTTTCACAGGGGGTGGCGGCAGGACAGATACCGGAGCGCTTTGCGCCGCTTGTGGGCACGAATCCGCAGGTTTCAACTTCGAAGTTAAGATTGACGGCAGGGCTGTCGTATTTAAATTACACCCGCTCGGAAAAATTAAAAAATATTGTCCGGCTGTGCCTTTTGGCGGGGATGATGGAAACCTTGGAGGCATTGTATACCATGAGCC
>CAMWWR010000319.1 GCA_947178045.1 uncultured Clostridia bacterium | reverse complement strand
GTCTTGTGCATCTGCTCCTCGAGCTGCCGGCACTCCGCCTCCAGACGCTGCATCTGACCGTTCAGCTCGTCGCTGTCGCCCGCCGTCAGCTCGGTCTGCACCTCCGCGATATTGCCGACGGTCGTCGCCTGGATCCAGTGTCCCGCGAAAACGCTGCCCCCGAGAATCGCGCCGTGCCGCCCCGCGACCTCGATATCCACGCCGGCCTCAACCCGACAGTTCAGGATCGAATTGGCGCTGACGTTTTTACCCGCGACGATCTTCATCTGCTCGAAAAATTTGCCGGACACGGAGCCCTTGCATTCCGCGACTCCCCGGCCGCCGCCCTGCATTCCCCGGGCCAGCACGATATCCTTTCCCGCATACAGCTCGCAGGCCTCCACGCAGCCCTCGATCGTCAGATTACCTCCCGCACGCACCCTTCTGCCGCCGCTCACGTTCCCGTGGATCAGCACGTCGCCGTCAAATTCAATGTCGCCCGTCAACGTGTCGACGTCCTCCTTCACCTCAAGGAAATTTTTAATATTGATGCGGCCGTTCTCCATCTCGATCTTCCCGCTGATGGTGGCCATGTAGGTACGCCGGTCCTCCGACACGCAGAAGCCCTTCCCCTTCAGCTCGGGCAGCTCCCTGCCGTTCCGCGCCGGTATCACGCTGCCGTACAGGTTCATCCCGGCAGTGCCCTCGGTCGCCGGATGATACCGCGCGATGATCGCCCCCTCCTTCACCGTCGGAATATTGGTCAGCGTACGGTAATCAACCGAGCCGTCCGGCAGCACCTTCGGCGTCTTGTTTGTCTCCGTGTCAAACAGGAACTGGTAGGAGCCGTCCTCCCCGTCCTTTACCGGCGTCCCGACCGCGACCCTCACCTTCGTATAATACTGCTTCTTTCGGAGAATGCCGGACAGGAGCTCGTCCTTCACGCCGTTTCTGAGCCGCTTTGAGCTCAGATAGTCCTGCAGAAGCTCCAGCGTATACTCCTGCTTTGCCGGCGGCGGACACAGATAAAGCTCCGCCTGCATCAGGTCATCGCTGACCAAAAGTCTTGAACCGTTGTCAATCCATTCTGCTAAATTAATTTCCGGCATATCCAGCACCTCTTTTCCTCTGCCGCCCGCTGCGGGCCTGAGAGAAAGAATTCCTCCGGCCCGCGGCTTTGCGGCGCATTCCTTACCGTCCGGTTTCTTCTGTTTCTATTGTAATATAAATTTCGGAATTTTTCCACTGTTTTGTAGAATACTTTGGCGGCTAAATTCTCATTTTCATTTATATACATTCGCGTCTCTGTGTCGATGCACCCTTCCGAGGCGTAACCAGGCAGGAGGGTGTTTCTCCTCCTGCCTTCCATGCGCCCGCATGTCACTACAGATGCCTATATTCCTTATATGCATTTATGCGGATCTGCAGGAGCGCGTGCTGCTTCAGCAGCAGAATTCCTCACTCGCCCCTGCGTATAAAAAGCAGCTGCAGGGCTCCATTTTAGGAAGCCCTGCAGCTGCTTTCATTGATTCTGCGCCCCGGACGGCACGCTGTTCATAATGGCAAAATACGATTAAAGCCCTGTCCTGCATAACCACGACTGTCGCTGTCCGGTTTATCGCGATAAATGCGCCAGCCGCTCCTCCACCTGTGCGAGCATATCGGTGTACTTTGCGAGCTTTTCCTTCTCCTCGGCAAGCTTTTTCTCCGGCGCCTTGTTCACGAAATTCGGGTTGGAGAGCATGCCGTTTGCACGCTTGATCTCGCCCTCAAGCCTTGTTTTCTCCTTGTTTAAGCGCTCAATCTCCTTCGCGATATCCACAAGGTCGGCAAACGGCATATAGATGGATGCCTGGTGGATCACCGCCGAAACCGCATCATCGTCGATTCCCGCCTTGTCCGCCTGGATTTTTACCTCGCCCGCGTAGGCAAGCGGCGCGAAGAATACCTTTCCCGCCGTGAAAATGCCGTGCACCTTCTCGCTCTCTGATACGATATAAACGGTCGCCTTGCGGCTCGGCGGAACATTCATTTCCGTGCGCACATTGCGGATAGCCTTGACTGCCTCCTTCATCAGCTCCACTGCTTCCTCTTCCTCGGCGAAATGTCTTTCCTCGCTGTATTTCGGCCATGCGGAAACCATAATGGACTCATTCTCGGCAAGCGTGCCCTCCGCTTCCTTGAGCGTGCAGAAAATCTCCTCCGTCACAAACGGCATATACGGGTGCAGGAGCTTTAACGCCGTGGTCAGCACCTCGCGCAGCGTCCAGATTGCCGCAAGCTTCGTGGTAGTCTCCTCGCCGTACAGGCGCGGTTTTACCATCTCGATATACCAGTCGCAGAATTCCTCCCAGATAAAGTCGTAGATTTTATCCGCCGCAATTCCCCTCTCGTAATGCTCCAGATTGTCCGTCACCTCGCGTACAAGGTCGTTTGCCTTTGATAAAATCCAGCGGTCCGCACTCGTAAGCACTCCGTCCTTTCCAGTTTCTGGATTTCCCGCGCTTGGCGTGCAACCGGATGCCTGCTTTAAAACCTGCTCCAATTCTTCCAGATTCCCCGCATGAACCGCAGCGTCCAGCCCCTGCTCCTTCATCTGCGCCATATTCATCATGATAAAGCGCGACGCGTTCCAAACTTTGTTGGCGAAATTGCGGCTCGCCTCCACCCTCTCCCAGTAAAAGCGCATATCATTGCCCGGCGCATTCCCGGTAATCAGCGTAAAGCGCAGCGCGTCCGCGCCGTACTTGTCAATCACCTCGAGCGGGTCAATGCCGTTGCCGAGCGATTTGCTCATCTTGCGCCCCTGCGAATCGCGCACGAGTCCGTGGAACAGCACGGTCTTGAACGGTTTTTTGCCCGTGTGCTCATAGCCGGAGAAAATCATGCGGATAACCCAGAAGAAAATAATGTCGTACCCCGTCACAAGCACGCTCGTCGGGTAAAAATACTCCAAATCCTTTGTCTGCTCCGGCCAACCAAGCGTCGAGAACGGCCACAGCGCGGAGGAAAACCAGGTATCAAGCGTATCCTCATCCTGATGCAGACGCGCGCTGCCACATTTCGGGCAAACCTTCGGCGCATCCGGCGTTTTCGCCACGGTAATCTCGCCGCAGTCGTCGCAGTAATATGCCGGGATGCGGTGTCCCCACCAGAGCTGTCTGGAAATGCACCAGTCCTTGATATTGTCCGTCCAGTTATAATAGATTTTCTCCATGCGCTCCGGAATCAGTTCAACTTCCCTGTTTTTTACTGCCTCCACCGCAGGCTTGATCAGCTCGCCCATCCGCACGAACCACTGCTGCTTGATCAG
>CAMWWR010000318.1 GCA_947178045.1 uncultured Clostridia bacterium | reverse complement strand
GGATACAGCCGTTCATGCCCGCATGGATATCCTGCGCCTGTGAAAGCCGCTCCAGCGCCTCATAGTAGGTATCTCTCTCCATCCGCATATCCTCGCCCCTGCCGGTAACCTGGTACAGCAGCTTTAAAATATTCATGCAGTCGGAAAGCCGTTCCTCCTTGATCTGCGCCATCGACGGAAGCAGGGTAATCAGCTTCTGCACCGCCGTGTGCAAAAGCTCCGAAAATTCCAGCTCCACGCCGTAGAGACCGCCGAGCTCCTCCATCATCATCAGAGATTTCGTTGCGTCCGCGATCGAATAAAAATCCGTATCCGCCACCATCAGCTCCTGCACCCGTTCATAGACCGCCGCAAGCTGACCCGTCAGCCCCATCTCAAACACCTGCGTCAAAAGCGTCGCGGCAGCGCCCGCATTCAAATCATTTTTCAATTCCTCCCGCACAAGGCTCTCCGCCGCCTCCGCAACCGTCGCCCCGTGCACGGACACATCGATCAGCGCCGACAGAACCTGCGTACTCCATTTATATTTCCAGATTTCCCGAATCAGGTTCTTATCCCGCTTTAACTGAAGGTTCGGCCCCTTTAACCGTTTTGCAAACTCCGTTTTTAAAAATACCATTCGATGGAAAAAGCAGCTTATCGCCCGATGCTTTTTCTCCGAAAAAATAGAAAGCGTCAGTTCGGTTTCCAGCGTAGAATGAATTTTCATGCGGAAAGCCGTGCATTGCGCCTCGAAATCCTGCACGATCGGCGGCACATCCGCATGCGCGCAGAGTGTGCCGATTCCCTTTCCCGTCATCAATTCGCGAAGCACCCTGACCGGCATGTCCGAGGCAATGTTATACTCGCCCTTGATGTATGCCGCCAGCACTGCGTCCTGCAGCTCGTACGCGCCCGGCTGCGGCTTTGCCCGCAGCTCGCCGAGCCCCTGCGCCATCTGCCACGCGCAGATTTCATCGTAGGTCGAAAGACAGTTCTCCTTCCCCCGCACCGCCTTTCCGGATGCCACGAGCAGATCGAGCACCGCCTTAAAATACGGCTGCGGCTCCTGCTCCTGCAGTCCCTCCCAGACCTGCTGATAAAAGCCGGTGTACGGCATCCCGCTCGCATAGCCGTTCAGCGCGTCCGCCGCCTCCAGGGAATACGGCATCAGATACACACTCTGATCCTTTTCCGAAATTCTGCCCTGCTTTCCATATACATTCTTCCCTGCAGCAAGCTTCTCTGCCGCGCGCTTCGTCTCCTCCCAATGCTCATCGGAAAGCCGCTCTGCGAGCGCCGGCGTGTGGAAGCCGCCCGTGACGACAAGGATTCTGTTCCTTGCCCGGCCCTGCATCTCCTTTTCCGCACTCTCATTCCAGTTTTCGCCCTCCTGCATCGTCCGGCACACTTCCACCTGCTGCACGATCCGCGCCGCCATGTGCGCCTCCCGCGCAATACACCCATCCTCCGCCATTGCCTCCTGCGGCGTATTTTCCCGCGCCAGGCTGCAGTAGGAAAGCAGATGGGAAAACCAGGTATCGCCGTCCTCCTCAATTCCGTTCAGCTCAAAATACTTTTCCCAGAACTCGTCAAAGCTCCGCAGCCCCGTCTTTTCACACAGCCGCTGAATATATTTATTTCTCGAAAGCAGGTAGTCATCGTTGTAATTGCTTTTTTCCTCCCCGCGGCGCAGCCCCCTGCCCTCCTGGGATGCGGCAAGAATATCCCCGTAGGAAAGATCAATAAACGCGGCCTGGATTCCGCGCCCTGCCGCCGCGCGCACCGCGACAAGCTCCGGGGAATATTCCAGAAACGGATAATAGCATTTGTAATGTCCCTTCTCCTCCGAAATTTTTCCCTCTTTGTCGTGATACGAATAATAGATGGCAAACGGCGCCCTCGTCTCCTCATGCACCATGACCGGAAGCAGCGCGTTCGCATTGTCCGGGCCCTCCACCAAAATCGCCGTCGGCTCCCACGTCTCAATCATCCGCTGTATCTGAAGCGAACATGCCGGACTGTGATGACGAACGGGGAGCAGCAGAATTTCGGCTGCCTCCTCGTTTCGCAGTATTGTCTCCATAATTCCCCTCTTTTCTGCGTGTTTTCTGCATATATCAGGTTTCCTCTATTATATTGCATCTGCAACAGGAAAATCAATGTATTTGCGCAATTTTGTGCTTATACCCGTGCATATCGCGAGCCCGCCCGCGATACTGCTTTAATAAGGAGCTTGAAAGTTTACTTTCGAACTTCACTATTGATAAATCCGCCGGGAACGCTATAATATATTTGTTGAACCCGAATACGCTCTGCATCAATGACATAAAAGAACAGGAAAGGGAGAACAGCAATGATAAATTTCAGAAGGATCACAGAGGATAATTTCGAAGAGATTGTCCGTATGAAAAGGCCTGCCGATGAACATTTCGTCGCTTCAAATACATATTCCTTGGCGCAGGCCTGGCTTTTCCGCGAAGCAAACGACGTATATCCGTTTGCAATATATGAGGACGGCACTGCCGTTGGATTTATGCTGCTCGACGAGGATCTGGAGGAGCGATGCCTTATTATCTGGAGAATCATGTTCCCGGAGGAGAATGCCGGAAAGGGCTATGGAACAGAGGCGTTGAGGCTGATTGTCAGATTGGCCGGGGAGAGCGGTAAATACGATTTTATGATTTTGCAGTGCGCCCCGGATAATTTACGCGCGCATCATGTGTATGAGAAAGTCGGATTCCGGGATACGGGAGAGATTAATGACGGCGAAAGTGTTATGAGGCTGGATTTTTAAGCGCTCCTCGTTGCAGGAAGGTCAGCAAACAACGTTGCTGGTGGTGCCTGTGCAGGAATATCCCAACACTCCCGAAACCGTCACAGGATCTGCTCCCTGATTGACAAGCAGGGAGCAAATCCTGTGACAGAAGCTGTGCAGCCCATAAAATGGCAGTTACATGGTACTATTCAAATAATTCTCGCGCCGTATCTCTATAATATTCCGCCTGTGCCGACCACAGCCTGCTGTAATTACCGCCGGCTGTAATCAAAGCATCATGACTTCCACGTTCCACAATTTCACCATGGTCCATAACCGTGATCTCATCGCAGAAGCGACAGCTTGAAAGCCTGTGCGAAATATAGATCGCTGTCCTCGTGCCTACGATGCTGTTAAACTTTGTGTAAATGTCATGCTCTGATATCGGGTCAAGTGCAGCCGTAGGCTCATCTAAGACGATAAACGGAGAACCTTTATATATTGCTCTTGCAAGGCATATCTTCTGCGCCTCGCCGCCGGAGATTTCAACGCCGTGTTCATCAAAATCCT
>CAMWWR010000317.1 GCA_947178045.1 uncultured Clostridia bacterium | reverse complement strand
CGAAGTTGTGGCGGCCGGGAGAACATGGTATAATGTCGCCAGACATTATACCAGCGCCGATACGCATCCGACCGAAGGGACCGCACCGGAGGTGCGGAGGACATTATCATTGGCGAATCGTGCGCATCCGCCGGAGGCATCATGTCCGAAGGACATAATGTAATGTCGTCAGACATTATACCCGCGCCGATACGCGTCCGACCGGAGGGAGGACATTTTGAAAACAATAAGGAACCTGTCCTTCGCTCTGAAGGAGATCGGAAAAACATCAAAAACGATTTTCGTGCTTATGGCCGCGCTTGCAGTGATTAACGCTGTGGACGCGCTGGTCAGGCTGTTTCTGCTTAAGTGGACGATTGATTATGCACTCTCGGAGCGCTATGCGTTTCGGGAGCTGCTGCTGTATCTGCTCCTTTATTTTGCAGCCGACGCATGCTTTAAGCTTTTTAACGTGCTGTTTAAATATCTGTATATTTACAAATTTGAATATCAGATAATGTCGGAGCGAAAGGAAGAGCTCTACCGGAAAATTGAGACGATTGATCCGGCGGATTATAATGATCCGGCCTTTTATGATAAAATGGACCGCGCGCAGCAGGAGATCGGGGTGCGGTACTTCCGCATACTGGTAGAGCTGTCCTCGCTGGCCATCAGCACCCTCACGGCCGCAGCGGTATTTACTGCCTACGGGGATGCCGTTATTTTGACTGCCACGGCGATCAATGTCATAAGCTATGTCATATATTATTTTGCAGCGGAGAAATACAAATACAATTTCGAAAAAAGGGAGCAGGAGCCCTACAGCCGTGCACACGGTTATCCGGAGCGGATTTTCTGCCTGCGGGAGCATACGGAGGAGCTCCGGCTGCTGGACGGGTTGAAGGAGAGGCTGATCGCCAATGACAGGAGGGAGACCGAGAAATATCTCGGCAGATACCGGGGCTTTCTGCGCGCCTTTTTTGGACAGGCCGCTTCTATGACCGCGGCGAGCAATCTTTTGTATTGTCTCGTAAGCATTTATGTTTCCGGCCTGCTGTTTCACAAAAATATTTCGGTCGGAGAGTTTGTGGTCGCGGTTGAAATCGTGGCGTCCATGACATCCCAGCTGAGCGAGCTCATAAAAACCGTGCCGGGACTGTATCATTCCGGCCTTCTGGTCGGAGATATCCGGGAGGTGCTGGAGTATGGGAGCAGCTTTCCGGAGAATGCGGACGGCCTTCGGGCGGATTCCTTTGAGAGTCTGACGGTGAGCGGCGTCTCCTTTCGCTATGGGGAAGCTTCGGAATTCGAGCTGCAGGAAATCGGCTTTTCTGTCGCGAAGAATGAGATCCTTGCGATTGCCGGGCCGAACGGCTCGGGAAAATCGACGCTTCTGGATATTCTCATGGCCCTGCTCAAACCGCAGGACGGTCAGCTCTGTCTGAACGGGCTTCCCTACGAGGATTATGAGCTGAGGAGCCTGCGCGGCATGTTCGGCGTGGTGTTCCAGAATTTTCAGGTTTATGAGGTGTCCGTCGCGGAAAATATTCTGATGCGGGAGAGCCGTTCGCAGGAGGATGTCCGCCTTGCGAAGGAGGCTCTGAAATTTGCGGGCCTGTATGAAAAGGTCATGGCGCTGCCGCGCGGGCTGGATACGGTACTCAGCGCGGAGGCCGACGGCGGGTTTTCCGGCGGAGAGTGCCAGAGGCTCGCCATTGCGAGGGCATACGCGAAGCCCGCGCCGGTTCTGATTTTTGACGAGCCGGCAAGCTCCCTGGATGTTTTTGCGGCGGAGGCCTTCTACGAGGGGCTGTTCCGCCTGAGGGCGGAGGGACGCCGGACGATCATCTACACGGCGCACCGCCCGGAGCAGCTCGCGCGCGCGGACCGGATCCTGCGGATCAGCGGAGGAAGGCTCACACAGGATTAAGGCAGTATCGTGCATTTCCAGGAAGAGGGAAGAAGGGAGGCGGGAGAATGGGGCAAATAAAGCAAGGCAGGCGGATCAGGCTCAGGGAAAACCTTTCCGTCTGCTTTCGCATGACCGGGCATCTGATGAAGGCCTCGCCGCGCTTTTTTGTGCTCAATCTTCTGAATGCGGCGGTGTACGCGGTCAGCAACCCGGTCCAGATGCTGCTGTACAAAAAAATCATCGACCTGATCGTGTATTCGAGAGTCACGCTTCAGACCGCAGCGAAATATTTTGCGCTGTACTACCTGCTGAACCAGTTCCTCTTTGTTTTTCATTATCTTGTGGACACAAATTTTAACGAGCGGGAAAAGATAAAAATCAATCTGTATTACAAACGCTTTATCTACGAGGAGACGGGCAGAAACCGGCTGGAGTACTGTGGTGACAGCGCTTATATGGACAGGCTTTACAGTGCCGTCCATCATGACGGAAGCTACCTGTACCGGTTTGCGGAGCGCTTGTTTTCCCTTGTTTATTCGGTAATTTCGCTGTGCGCGGTATCGTATATTTTTGCGGGTATGCATCCGGTTTTTCCGGCGGCCGCGCTCGTCATTGCGGTCAGGGATTTTGTGCTGGCGAGGAGAAAAAACAGGACGGAATATCAGAGGCATACCGACAGCCTTCCGCTGGAACGATGCAAAACCTACATCAACAATATTTTCTGCCTTAGGGACTATGTCAGGGAGCTCCGCATGTATCCGATCGGGGAGTATTTCCGCAGAAAGCATCGTCTGGTGCATGAGCTGCAGTGGAAGATAAACCGGAAGCACCAGCGCAGGCTTGCGGCGCTCGAATTCGCGGGACAGGCGTCCGACGCAGCGTGCCGCATTTTCAACGTCGCCGTGGGCGTGGCTCTGCTGCGGGCAGAGCGGATCACCGTGGGTGAGCTCGGCATGCTTTTTTCACGCTTTACCATCATGGTGCAGTGCATCGGGGATGTTCTCGGATTTTTTCCGGCGGTTGAGGATGACGCGAGGTATATGCGGGAAATCTTTGAGACGGCGGAAAAGGAAAAGCAGATCTTTCCGGAGATTTCACCCTGCGGGGAGGACGGGGAGTATATACAGTTTACAGGTGTGTCCTACCGCTATCACGAGAAGGAATATGCGCTCAGCGATATCAATGTGAGGATCCCGCTGGGCAGGAAAATCGCGATTGTCGGGGAGAACGGTTCGGGGAAAAGCACGTTTGTCAAGCTGCTGGCCGGCCTGTACGAGCCGACGGCCGGAGAGATCGCCTGGCACTGCAAAAATGCGGGGGAAAGCTGTATTTCCCTGTTCGGAGTTATGCCGCAGGATTTTCGGATCTATGCGATGGCGGGCGCGGAAAATATTTATCCGCCGTTCGGGGAGGGAGATGCCGGGAGGGTGGCGGA
>CAMWWR010000316.1 GCA_947178045.1 uncultured Clostridia bacterium | reverse complement strand
GTGAGGAGGTTGTATGAAGAAACTCATATATTCGATATTTCTTGCGATTTTGTTTTCGATATCTTTTCAGCCTGCAGTAAGGCAGGCGAAGGCGGAGTCTGAGGAACCGGGCGGGACGGAAAATCATGATTCAGATTTTGTAATCAATGCAAAGGGAATCCTTACAGGATACCGGGGAAAGGATAAGACAGTTATTGTGCCGGAGGGTGTGGTGCGTATCGGAGCCCGGGCGTTTATCGGAAATCAGACAATCGAGAGGATTGTACTGCCAGATACGGTCACAAGCATAGGAAAAGAGGCATTTTACAATTGCAGCAATTTGAAGGTGGTAGAAGCCGGCAGCCTGGAGCTTTTGAACGAGGAGGCATTTTACCGTTGCGGTGTCGAGGAGATTGACTTGAGCCGTGTAAAGAAAATTGAGAAAAGTGCATTCACAGGCTGTAATTTTGCACGGATTGATCTGAGCCTTGTGGAAGAGATCGGGGATGATGCGTTTGAAAAGTGCGACAATCTGACAGAGGTGATCGGATTGCAAAATTTAAAAATTCTGGGAAGGGCTCCGTTTTTCAGGACTCCGTTTGCGGAGAATTACGGGAAGAAAAATGGTGAGGAGCCGATGCTGATTATCAACGGGATTCTTATTCTGGCGAAAAACAGTAAGGGCACCGTAGTGATACCGGATACAGTGACGGAAATCGGCGGGGGTGCTTTTGCGGGCAATAGCCTGAAAAAGGTTATTATCCCGGACAGTGTGGTAAAAATAGGGGATGGGGCCTTTATGTGTAGCGGGCTTACCTCTGCAGTTTTGCCGAACAGCGTGAAAGAAATCGGAAATTATGCATTTGCTTTTACGGAAGCGCTGGAATATGTATCTATGAAGGATTCTGTGACGGAGCTCGGAGCAGGAGCCTTTTCTTCCAGCAGCATTTCGGATATCCGGCTGTCCCAGCAGATTTCGGAACTCAAGGAGTATACCTTCGAACGGTGCTATGGGCTGCAGAATCTTACGCTTCCTGCTGCTTTGAAAAAAGTGGATAACAGCGCCATGTATTCGACTCTGAAGCTGAAAACGCTGACAGCCCCGCAGGAAATTGCGGAGCAGGTTCAGGAACTGATTCATATCAGATGGAGGAGAAGGATTGTCTATACAACGGAACTGAACGGTGAAACAGCACTGGAAAAGGCGGCGAAGGAAGCGGAAGCGACGTTGGCATACTGGACGGTGGCGGAATTAAAGCTGACGACGGACAGAGTATTTATGGGCATTGGAAAACGCTTTTCTCTGCGCTTCAACAGCGGTGCCAAAGCGGACAAGTGGCGTTCAGACAACAAAAAGGTGGTTGAAGTGGACAGTGTTGGAAATTTGTATGCCATGGGAACCGGTACAGCTACGATCACAGCTACGATTTACGGAAAGGATTATTTTTGCGAAGTAATTGTGAAATAGCGGGTATGTGAAAGGAGACAAAAAGCAGCCGCAGGATGTTATTCTGCGGCTGCTTTTTTGCCATCAATCCGTATTATTATGTCAGTGTTCCTGGGAATAGTGCACATGCAGCAGCTCGTGTGCGCGGTCCTTCAGGATACCCTCGTACAGGGACGCTACAACAGGATTTTCCTCGCAGTGCTTCATCTGGGCAGCGTTGTCCGCCTCCGCGATGCCGCGGGCGCGGCTTTCCTTGTCCGGACGGATGCTGTACGGCTGGCCGGCACCGTTGATGCAGCCGCCAGGGCACGCCATTACCTCGACGAAATCAAAATGCTCCTCGCCGCTCTCGATTTGCTCGATCAGCCGCTCGGCATTGGCAAGGCCGTTTACGACGGCGATGCGCAGCGTCTGCTCGCCGTAAGGCAGCTCGCAGATCTTTGTGCCAGCAAGGTCACGCAGGCCGAGATACTCGATTTCCTTGAGCGCTTTCGTGCTCTTGTCCTCGACAACACGGCGCACGGCAGCCTCCATTACGCCTCCGGTCACGCCGAAGATCATGCCGGCTCCCGAAGAGAGGGAGAACGGAGCGTCCGGGGAATCCGGGGTGAGGTTCTCGAAATGAATGCCGATCTCCTTGATCATGCGGACAAGCTCCGTGGTCGTGAGAACATAGTCGACATCCGGCACGCCGTTTCGCTTAAACTCCTCGCGGGAGGCCTCGCATTTCTTCGCGGTGCACGGCATGATGGCCACGGAAACGGTCTGCTTGCCGTCCCCGGCGTCCACACCGTTAAAATGCTCGCGCAGAACGGCGCCGAACATCTCCATCGGCGATTTGCAGCTCGAAATATACGGCAGCAGCTCCGGATGTTTTGTTTCCGCGTAGCGGATCCAGCCCGGGCAGCAGGAGGTGAAGAGCGGGTACTTGTTGTCCCCGGTGGAAAGCTTGTTCAGCAGCTCCGCGGCCTCCTCCATGATTGTGAGGTCGGCGCTCAGGGAAGTATCGTACACCAGATCAAAGCCGAGACGGTGCATCGCGGCGAAAATTTTTCCGATCGTATCGGAGCCCTCCGGCAGACCGAATTCTGCGCCGAGCGCCACGCGGACGGCAGGCGCTACCTGCGCGACAACGCGTTTCTTCGGATCGTGGATCGCGGCAAGGACAAAATCCGTATCGCTCTTGATGGTGATGGCCCCGGTCGGACAGACAGCCGCGCACTGGCCGCAGTTCACGCAGTCCGTCTCGGCGATCGGCTTGCCGAAGGCCGGGCTGACAGTCATTTTGGAGCCGCGGTGGGCGAAGTCGATCGCTCCGACATTCTGAATCTCGCTGCATGTACGCACGCAGTCGCCGCAGAGGATGCACTTGGAAGGATCGCGCACGATGGCCTTCGAGGAGCGGTCGATCTCTGCCTGCGAAGGACTGCTTGTAAAGCGGACGTTCGTCACGCCGAAGCGCTTCGCGAATTCCTGGAGACGGCATTTCCCGCTCTTGTCGCAGGTGGTGCAGTCACGGCAGTGGGAAGAGAGCAGCAGCTCCAGTATCATTTTGCGGTGATGGTGAAGCTTCGCCGTATTTGTGCGGACCACCATGCCGTCCTTCGGCGGGGTGGAGCAGGAGGCGATGATGCCGCCGCGCTCATCCTCCACCACGCACATTCTGCACGCGCCGTAGATGGACAGCTCCGGGTAGTAGCAGAAGGTAGGCAGTTCGATGCCGGCCTTTCTCACCACCGCCAGTATATTCGGCTCGCTGTCGAACTCGACGCGCTCGCCGTCAATTATCATATATTTTGACATCGCTATTTTCCTTTCTGTCGGTAATCATTGCGGTTTGACCGGCTTACGAGATGGCCGTGACCGGACGGCCTGCCTGGCATGCTCCGCGCGTGATGCAGTTT
>CAMWWR010000315.1 GCA_947178045.1 uncultured Clostridia bacterium | reverse complement strand
ATTTCTCAGCGACGCTTCGCGACAAGTCGCTCAGAAATGGAGATTATTATGGATTTCAGCAAAAAAGGCATTATCAAGAAACAGCATCGGATCAAATCCTGGTCGAGGCGCTTTGTTTCCAAAACAAGAGTGCTTCTGTTCCGGCTCGCGATGATCAGCGTTTTCGCCCTGGGGATCTTCGGCTGCTTTGCCGTCTTCGGTGCGGCAAAGGGCATGATCGACGACGCGCCGCCGCTCTCCCACATCAACATTGATCCGGAAAAATTCACAACTCATATTTATTACAACGACGGCACGGTTTCCGGCACCGTCGTGGGCGCGGAATCCAGCCGTATTCTCGCCACCTCCGAGCAGATTCCGCAGCTGCTGAAGGACTGCTTTGTGGCGCTGGAGGACGAGCGCTTCTACTCCCACGACGGCATTGACGTGCGCGGCATCATCCGCGCCATGGCATCCGGCATCAAAACCGGTCTGTCGACGGGAAATTTCCTCGGCTTCGGCGGCAGTACCATCACGCAGCAGCTCCTGAAAAACCGCGTGTTCGGAAGCGGCAACGAGCAGAACGCCATCGACAAGATCACCCGCAAAATGCAGGAGCAGTATCTCGCCATTCAGCTCGAAAATATCTATTCGAAGGACGAGATTCTCGTCGCGTACCTGAACAATATCAACCTCGGCAACCGCTCGTACGGCGTACAGATGGCCGCGAACAACTACTTCGGCAAGGACGTGTCCGAGCTGACGCTCTCCGAGTCCGCCGTGATCGCCGCCATCGCGCTCTCACCCGTGCGGCACAACCCGATCATTTTCCCGGAGACAAATGCCAAACGCCGCCAGACATGCCTCGACAATATGCTGGAGTTCGGCTGGTGCAGCCAGGAGGCCTTCGACGAGGCCGTCAACGACGAGGTTTACGCGCGCATCCGCAACTATGCGATGGAAAACAGCGAGGAGGCCTATTACTCCTATTTCAACGACGAAGTAATCCGCCAGGTGATCGAGGATCTGATCGACAAGGCCGGCTACACGGCCGAGCAGGCTCAGGAGCTGATGTACAGCGGCGGGCTTGATATTTTCACCACCCAGGACCGGGCGATCCAGGAGATCGTCGACGCCGTCTACTGCGACGAGAGCAATTTCCCGGCGCTCGGCAACGCGACCGGCTCGTTCTACGAGCTGACACAGGATTACGCCGTCTCCATCCTCCGCGAGGATGAAACGCAGGAGCATTATTCTCTCGGCCATATTCTGAATTACTATGCGGATTATAACGATTCCGATCTGATTTTCTACCATGAGAATTACAGTCGGAACCACAAGGGCATCAGCCGCTACACGACCGACCCGGATAAGCTGAACGAGCTGATCGACCGCTTTATCGAGTCCGTGATGGAGGACGGCGATACGATCGCCGCGGAGAAGGCCCGTATCTACACGCTGCAGCCGCAGTCCTCCATCGTCGTGATCGACCATAAGACCGGCCATGTCGTCGCCGTGTACGGCGGCCGCGGTGAAAAGACCGGCAGTCTGACGCTCAACCGTGCGACAACAACCGTGCGACAGGTCGGCTCCACCTTCAAGGTGCTCGCCTCGTTCCTGCCGGCGCTCGATACGGCCGGCATGACGCTCGCCTCCGTCGCCGACGATGCCTTCTACACCTATCCGGGCACCGAGACAAAGGTGAAAAACTGGAACGGCGAGGTCTACGAGGGACTGACCCCGATCCGGCGCGGCATCTACCATTCCATGAACATTGTAGCCTGCCGCATCATGGAGGTCGGCACGCCCCAGGTATCCTTCGACTATCTGAAAAAGCTCGGCTTCACCACGATCGTCGAGTCGAGAACCGACGCCAACGGCAAGATCTACTCCGATATCAACGTCCCTCTCGCCCTGGGCGGCCTGACGGACGGCGTCACCAATCTCGAGCTGACCGCGGCCTACGCGACCATTGCGAACGGCGGCGTGTACAATCCTCCGGTGTTTTACACGAAGGTCGTCGACCGGAACGGGAAGGTCATTCTCTCCAATGATTCCGCTTCCACCCAGGTCATCAAGACCTCGACCGCCTACCTTTTAACAAATGCCATGGAGGATGTAACCACCATCGGTACCGGCACAAATCTGCGTTTCAAGACGGCCGAGGTGAACGATTACATTGTCGCGTATGCAAAGAAAAAATACCGTATTCCGGCCTCGAGCGACGGCTCGGACAACGAGGAATATCAGGCCTTTGTAAAAGAGATGAAGGCGAAGCTCGCCGGGATGCCGGTCGCCGGGAAGACCGGCTCGGCGCACACAACCGATTTCTGGTTTGCCGGCTACTCTCCTTACTATACGGCCGCGATCTGGACCGGCTTTGACAATAATGTTCCGCAGATCAACAAGAATTACCACCAGCATATCTGGCGCAAGATCATGGAGCAGATCCATGTTGTCAAGGAGAAGGAGGCTGTGGAGTTTTCCATGCCGGATTCCATCGTGACCGCCACGATCTGTACCAAATGCGGCAATCTCGCGGTCACCGGGCTCTGCGATCAGGCGGATACTGTGCGCAGGGAATATTTTGCCAAGGGTACGGTGCCGACCGAAAAATGCACCTGCCATGTAAAGGCCTCCGTATGTACGGTGTCGGGACAGCTCGCAAGCGTTTACTGTCCGCAGGACGTGCTTGAGGAAAAGGTATTTCTCATCAAAACCGAGACCTCTCCGACCTACGACACGCCGAACATCCTTCCGACCGGCGACAACGTAATCTGTACCATCCACACCGCGGACAGCACGCTTCCGCCGGACAATCCGGACGACCCTGACATCCCGGATATCCCGGAGCATCCGGATACTCCGGACAACCCGAACCTTCCGAATATCCCGGATACCCCAAATATTCCGGATAATCCGGAAACCCCGGACAATCCGGCCAGACCGGAAACTCCGAACGGCCCGCAGACTCCGGACAACTCCGGCAATTCGAATACGACGGCCGGGCCGGAGGGTGCCAGACCGCCCGTCTCCACGGCCGCTCCCGCTTCTCCGAACCCTAATCCAAACCCGGAGCAGGAATAGCGAAGCCGGAAGGAGGCGGTCGGAATAAAACGGAATCGCTTCCGACCGCCGCAGACCGCGGCTATAAAATATGCAGCTGCCATGCCGACAGATTTCTCCCGTCGGTACAGCAGCTGCTTTTTCGATCATTCTGCTCTGCATTTTTTCTTCCGGATTCTGCAGCTTTAATTCTCTGCTCCATGCTGCTTTAAATCTCTGCTCTCTGCAGCTTCACATCTCTGCTCCCGACATCTTCATTTTAGACCGGACCACAAGCGCGGCCAGCAAGCCCATAATAA
>CAMWWR010000314.1 GCA_947178045.1 uncultured Clostridia bacterium | reverse complement strand
GATCTGTATTATATGCTGATTCCCTTTTCCAGAAGCGATCTGAAATACCGGCCGTCAGAGGAGCAGAAGCTGCTCGGAAAGATGCTGCAGGTCTTGTGGGATTATCCGAACCTGAGCAGCGCCGTCTGCGAGGAGGAGCCGGAGACGGGGCTTCATACCGCTCAGGTCGAGCTGCTGGATATCGGCTACGAGGAGAAGGCGCGGATATGGAACGGGCTGAACGAGGCGATGCGCGTCGCTTTATACTGCAGGGTCAATCCGGTCGAGCTGGAATCCTGCCGCAGCCGAAGCGTCCGCCGTGTCCGGGAGATGGAAATGCAATTCGGTGAAAGGGACGTCGATCATGGATAAAATTCGGATGACATGCGGAACGCTTATACGGGTGCTGGATGAATTGACGGGGAAGCCCCCGCAGCAGCTCGGGCTCCGGACAAGGCTTCGGATAACGGCGGGGGAGCCCCCCGCAGACAAGGGGGACGGATATTATCTTTTTGCCCGGCCACTGGAGCCCGGGGCGGTTCTTACCGTACAGGCCGACGGCTGGCGGCAGTTTGAGTGCAGGACGGAAAGCCTGCCTCCGGCGGAGGGCGGGATACATAAGATATATCTGGAACCGGACGGACATTATCCGATGTCCCCGGAGATATACGGAATATGCGGAACGGCGCGGCCTGGGGACATACTGCTCATTGCCTGTCCGGAGCCGGCGTGGCAGAGGAGGCTGGCAGAGGATTATGAGGCCGGCGCGGCACAGCTCACGCTTCAGGTGCACAAAGAGGCAGGACAGGAGCCGATGTTCCGGGATGAGAGGCACACTCTTCCGGTACGGGGCGCGGAGCCGGAGGCCGGTGCGGAGTTTCAGATCCGGGGGACGGAGCATCGGGAGCTTTTAAGGTTCTCGGAAAGAGCGGAGGGCATACCAGGCCGCTACCGGCTGAAAACGCCGCTTTCTCATTCTTATCGGCGGGAGACGGCGGCTCTGTGTCCGGTCAGGTGCGCCGCAGCCGATGAGACGGGGAAATTCGCCTGTTACTGGATGCGCAGAAAGGGAGGAAGGGAGCGGTTTTCCTTTGAAATTCTGACTCGTGGAGGGGAAAGCCTGCAGACGCTGGAGCTGCGGGCCGGAGTCCGCCTCACCGGGGTCTGCGCAGCGCAAGGCGCACTCTGATTATACTGGCGGCTGCGGCTGGCGCAATACTCACGGCAAATGAAAGCTTCCGTGAGTATAAAATGCCGATTGTGCGGCGGAATGGGAGGAAGGATGAAGCGAAAATTTGGTTTGCGGATGAAATTCACGCTTTTGTTTCTCGGCTTTACTTTGCTTATTACAGCGGCGGTCTTTGCAATCATAGAGTACAACAACGAGACGATCATCCGGAGCCGGTTTTATGATTATGCGGTCAGCATCGGCTCCCTGGCGGCGAGCATGGTCACGGCGGAGGAGGTGGAGCTCTACCGGGAGCAGCTGAATACCCCGGGACAGATCGAAACGAACAAAGAATATCAGGAAACATTGCGGGAGCTCGAGCGGATCAGGGACAGGACGGGGATCCATTATCTCTATGTTATCTGCCCGGTTTCTGAGACGAAGGGAATCTATATTTTTGATGCCGAGACGGAAAATGAGACCGATGCGCCGGGGAAGCAGGAGACTTACCGGCCCGGAGATGCGGTGGATCTCAGAAAGGGCGGCGGCTTTGACAAGGCATGGCGGGTGATGCGGGGCGAGGAAACGGACGGGCAGTTCGAATTTGAGAGCGGGCTCAACGCGAAGGACGGCCTGGCCTCCGTCTTCGTCCCCATCCGGGACGAGAGCGGAAACGGGATCGCGTTTGTCGGCGTGGATATGGATATTGAAGAGATCTGGGACAGTATCCGGCTGGCGAGGGACCGGACGCTCGGGGCTCTGCTGCTGCTTATGGCCGGTTGCGGTATTTTTCTGCTGCTGCTCACGCGCTTTTCCGTGATCTGGCCCGTCCGGAGGCTGAAGGCCAGCGCCGAGCAGCTGGCGGAGGGGCGCTTCGGCGAGGCGCTTCCCGTCCGCGGGCACGACGAGCTCAGTGAGATCACCGACGTGTTCAATCGGATGTCAAAAAATATCCGGGGGCATCTGGAGGAGATTCAGAGAATCAATCAGGCCTATTACAAGTATGTGCCGTCGGAGCTGCTGGATATTTTCGGCAAGGAGAGCATAACCAGGGCGGAGCTGGGAGATCAGGCCGACCGGGCCGTGACCATACTTGCCTTTGAGCTTGCCGCGGCGGGGGAATATATGCCGGCCCGGGACGGCAGGCAGATTATGGCGGATATGAATGAGCTGTTCCGCACTGTTATCCCGGCCATCATGGAGCGGAAGGGCTTTGTTCAGGACTTCCGGAATACAAGCATGGAGGCAGTCTATACGGACGGAGCGGCGGGAGCAGTTCTTTCTGCCATTTCAATCTGTCAGAAGCTGAACTCGGACGGCGGGCAGCGCAGAGCGGTTTCTCCGAAGATCAGTATGGGAATCGATCACGGCAGTGTTCTTTTCGGCATTGTGGGGCAAGAAAAAAGGATGTCGGCCGTCTCGATCTCGGCCCATACCTCCATGGCGGAGCAGCTGCGGAGGCTGGCCACCCGGTACGGCGCAAGGCTGCTGATTACCGCGGCAGCGGCGGAGCAGATACCGGATTTTCGCACCGCCTACCGCCATCGGTTTATCGGCATGGCGGAAAACAAATACGACGGGACGGCGGAAAAAATCTACGATGTCTATGACGGCGATTCCGAGGAGCAGCGGGAGGGCAAGGAGCGGACGAGGGAGCAGTTTGAGGAGGGCGTGGAGCTTTTCTGCATGCGGCGTTTCCGGGAGAGCCGGCGGGCGTTTGTCGCGGTGCTCAAGCGTTTTCGGGAGGACAGAGGAGCGAAGCGATATTTGCAGTACTGCAATCAGTATTATCAGGCGGAGGATGAGGACGATATCAGTATCTTTTTGAGTGAGGGCTGAGGAAGCGTTTTCGGGAAGCGCTGTAAATCATCGCTTCCTTAGTCAGCGTTTCCATAAAAGGAGGAGTGCGATGCGGGAGGAGGAAAAGGAATTTCTCGGCGCCGGATGGAAATTTCCGGTCGAGGCGGACCGGGCGACCGGAAAAATCCGCATGTCGGATCAGGAGGAGAGCATTCGGGAGGCCATCCATATCATTATTATGACCCGGCCGGGTGAGAGGATGATGTGCCCCGAATTCGGCTGTCATATTCATGATTTTCTGTTCCAGCGCCCGGATTATCCGACCCGGGTCCGCATGGAAAACGCGGTCCGCGAGGCGCTGCTGCGCTGGGAACCGAGGATCCGCGATATACAGGTA
>CAMWWR010000313.1 GCA_947178045.1 uncultured Clostridia bacterium | reverse complement strand
GTCATACCAACGTGCAACCGGAACCATCGCCGCCATATACTTCTCGCCCTCCTGAAGCTTCGTCGCGTTCAGAAGCGTCTGCGTCTGGTTGTAATCGTAGTGCATAAAGCCGTTGTCATTCTCAAGGTAGGTGCTGGAACTCTCCTTGGAGCCGTCCAGATACGCCTTGGAGATCAGGCCTTCCTTTGCCATTGCGTTCATTCTCTCGAGAGCAACGTACGTCTCAGTCTCCTGGCGGGCATCGTGAAGCTCACCGTCCGCGCCGACATAGAGATAATCCTGTCTGGACTCCAGACCGCGCACGCCGAAGAGCGATCCCGCGAAGCGGAACATATCGACCCTGCGCTGATTGTTGTCATCCTCGCGGGAGAAAAGACCCTGTACGGAATCCGTGCCGTTGAGCGTCTGCGGGTTGGCAACCACACAGCGGAGCAGAGCGACAAGCTCATCCGCATCCCATGCCGCATTCTGACCTACGAAAAGATCGGAACGGGTCGTGCCGTAGTAGCCGTTGTACGCCTTGTCAATATACTCGCGGAGCATATTGACAGCCTCAACGCCGCTCATGGAGCCCTTTGCATTCATGGCAGCAATGATGTTTCCTGCCGCGTCGTAATCCTTTGTAACCTTCTCAACACCGGAAGCATCCTTCTTGACAACGTCGATCTCGATCTTGCCGGAGGTCGGCATATACGGCTGGTAAACCGGTGCTGCGGTCGTCTTGCTGTTCGCCGCGGTAAACTGGCCCTCGCCGTCGAGAAGCTTCTGAACCCAGTCAACTCTCATAAGCGGCATGCGCTCGATATCGTTTACGCCGTCGAAGTAAGGCGAGAAGTAGATCGCGCCCTTCTTTTCGCCGGTCGTAGCGCCGGTGACGGACAGGCGGACGATCGGATTTGCCTCAAGATATGCCTTGAAATTCGGCATGCTGTCAAGATAATCCGCCAGATTTACGAACAGTCCCGCCGTACCGTTCTCCGTGAGGAGGGACGCCGTACCGCTCACCATATCAATCTGGTCAAGCTGCTCCTTCCAGTACTCAAATTCCTTTGTCGAATTGTTGCCCTGATACTTATCCTCGAATTTGATGCCGAGCTTTTCCTGAACGGTCACCCAGGTAGGCTTGAGATCTCCCGCATTGTAGGTCTTGCCGTCCGCCAGCGTGATTCCCTCGCCCACAACATCCGCGGAAAAGCTGAGGCCCGTGTCCGCGCTGTTGTAGCCCGTCGCCATGCGGAGAACCGTGCCGTTTGCGTAGGTCAGCTCATAAGCAGGCGTCGACGGATTATTGTCCCCGGAACCTCCGCCCGTCGTCGGGGCAGGATCCTTGCTGCCGGCCGTCGTCGGAACAGGGGTTGGGCTGTTGTCAGGCGTCTCCTCCTTGTCTCCACAACCGGCAAGCGATGTGAATGCAAGGGTAGCCGCAAGAAACGAAGCCATAATTTTCTTCCTTCTCATTTTCTCCTCCTTTGATGCTTTGAAAAAATTTTACTGTTATATATCAACCGCAAAGCCCGGCCGATAGCATAAGAATTACATTACTCCTTCACACCGCCGACATTTACGCCCTTGGCGAAATATTTCTGGATGAAAGGATAGATAATAAGGATCGGAACGATCGAGCATACGATGAGCGCGTAAATAACCGAATCCGAAGCGAACGCTTTGTTCCAGCCCGCCATCTTCTCAGGGTCGGTATACTCCTCCAGCCTCAGTCGGATAAATACCTGAAGCGGCTGCTCGCTGGCCGTGGAGATCATCTGTCTCGCCCAGAAGTAACCGTTCCAGCGCGAGATACCGAAAAACAGCGCAACCGTCGCGATAATGGATTTGCTCATCGGGACGTAAACCCGCCACAGCACCTGCATTTCCGTCGCGCCGTCAACAACCGCCGCCTCCTCGATCTCGGACGGCACGCCCTCGAACGAGTTGCGCAGCAGAATGATGTTCATCGCCGCCATACCCATCGCGATGACGACAAGCCATTTGTCATCCATAATCCCGACCGCGTTGAACGCGCGCTTCGTGTCCAGATAATTCAGATACTGCGGAACAAGGCCCGCGCTGAACCACATCGTGAACACCAGGAAGAAATTGAAGCCCTTCCGGAACAGCAGGCGCTTCTTCGACAGCGCGTAGGCTCCCAGAATAGAAACCCCGAGCGCCCACAGCGTCCCGTAAAAGGTGAGGAAAAGCGTATTGGTATATGCGTTCCAGAACATGTTGTTGTTGAACATTTCAGAAAACGCGTCGAACTGAATGCTCTTCGGGAACAGAACCAGCTCGTTGTACTCCACCGCATGCTTTCCGCTGATCGCCGCGGAAATCGTGTAGAGGAAAGGGTACAGACAGCAAAGTGCAAAAATTGTAAGCAGCGTGTAGCTTATAATTTTGAATATAAGCTCCGAAATCTCGAGTTTTCTCTTCATGGCAAACCCCTTTAATATAGCGATACATCGGACG
Source organism: uncultured Clostridia bacterium (assembly GCA_947178045.1). Lineage (GTDB taxonomy): Bacteria > Bacillota > Clostridia > Lachnospirales > Lachnospiraceae > RGIG4057. Next base: position 883 of record CAMWWR010000313.1, on the reverse strand, counting down.
CCTTGCGGGCTATCGTATTGGCTCCGATCACAAGCAGCATCCCGATCACATTATTCATCATCTCGGCGGCGGCAGCCAGCCCCTTCATCGCCCCCTCGATACCGTACCGGTTGGCGAAGGTGGAAACAACATCCGCGGTCATGTAGGTCTTCGGGTTATACAGAAGGAGAACCTTCTCATAACCGACATTGAGCAGCGAACCGATCCTCGTGATAAGCATGATGACGATGGTCGAAAGGATGCTCGGCAGGACGACATATTTCATCTGCGCCAGCTTTCCCGCGCCGTCGATCTGCGCGGCCTCATAGCTTGTCGGCGAGATCGCGATGATCGCGGCAAAGAACACGATGCTGTCATAGCCCGCGCCCTCCCATATTCCGCTGATCTGATAGATTGCCCGGAAGAACGACGGATTGTTCATAAGCCCCACATCGTATGCCATCTCCCGGGAGATCAGCCCGAGATCAACCAGAAACTGCGACAGAATGCCCGGGCCGGAGGTCAGCGAGCCCTGCTTTACAAGCATCATGACGAGGGAGGTCATAACGACCGTCGACATGAACTTCGGCAGATAGGTAACAACCTGATATATGCTGCGGGCAATGTTCGAGCGGATCTCGTTGAAGAACAGCGCGATGATGATCGGCATCGGGAAGCCGAAGCACAGCCCGTAAAAGCTCAGCAGGAAGGTGTTGCGGAACGCGCGCCAGAAGTCCGGGGAAAGATTGCCCGGAACCCCCGTGCCGATCAGCAGCGACCGGAAATACGAAAAGCCGGAGTAGGACTGTTGGGCAACCGACTTTACGTCATCGGTCACCTTGAAGCACCAGAGCAGCTCGTACATTGGAAAATAGCGCCACAGTAAAAAGACCAGCAGCATCGG
>CAMWWR010000312.1 GCA_947178045.1 uncultured Clostridia bacterium | reverse complement strand
GCCGGCGTTTTTTAACATTCCTTCGCAGAAAGAACAGTCCCTTCCGACCCGAAATGTAAAATGGGGAAACTCAAGTCTGCACTATCCGGCATCGGCGGGAAGGGAGGCGGCGCAGCACGGCGGAATTTGTATTCTGCGCAAAGCATACAGCGGCGTCCTCCGGCATAGAATGAAAGGAACCCTGAAAGGCGGCGGGGCAAGGCCGTCAAAGGACTGAGAAGATTGCAGGGGACTGCGGCGGCACAGGAGATTTTCTGCCGTCGGGTTCCCGAAAGATGGAGGGGATGAGGTGGAAGACAGGTCGAATGAAATTATCAGCCAGTATGACTTGAAGGTCTGTCGCTCTTATCGTGCGAGAGGTGGAATGGTGCTGGAGACAGACCAGGGTCTGAAGTTTTTGAGTCCCTGCCGTGCGAGCGAGCGGCGCCTGGAGTTCGAGGATGCGCTGAAGCAGCAGATCCAGGAGCATGGCTACCGCAATATAGACAGAGGGCTCCGCAATATGGAGCAGAAGCTTGTCAGCAGCAACAGCATCGGGGAGAGGTACTGCATCCGGGACTGGTTTGGCTTTGAGGAATGCTCCCTGCGCCAGGAGGAGAGCGTGCTGGCGGCGGCCGAAAATCTGGCGCGGCTGCACCTGGCAATGTCCGGTATAAAACTGCCGGAGGATTCGGCTTCGTTTGTGGAGGAGAAGCTTTTGTGTACGCTGGAGAGGCGCAACCGCGAGCTGAAGCGCGTGCAGAGCTTTCTCGGCAGACGAAAAAATAAAACGCCCTTTGAGGTGAGATATCTGAACTGCTGCGGTGCGTTTTATGAGGAGGCGGTGCGCGCGGCCGAGGCGCTTAAGGAGCTTAAAACAGAGGAATGGCTGGAGCAGAGCATTGCCTGCGGCCATGTAATGCACGGGAGCTATACCTATCACAATATTTTGACGGAGACCTGCGGAGGACGGCTGTCCGGCGGAGCGGGACGCATTGCCACGGTCAATTTTGACCGCGCGGCGTTCGGTTTTCAGGCGTCCGACCTGTATCAGTATATGAGGAAGGTAATGGAGAAAAACGGGTGGCAGCACGCGCTCGGACAGAAGCTGCTGGCGGCCTACGAAAAGGTCCGCGCGCTTTCCGGCAGGGAAAGGCAGCTCCTTTTTGTCCTGTTGTCCTATCCGGAAAAATTCTGGAAGGTAACAAATTACTATTATAATTCGCGGAAGTCCCTGATACCGCAGAAAAACATGGATAAGCTGGAAATGCTGCTCGCGCAGCAGGTGCAGAAGGCGGAATTTCTGCGGCGGTTAAAGTAAAAATGAGACGCCAAAGCATGCTCCCAGATATTGCATGGCCCGGCCGCCGTCCTGGGAGGGAGTTTTTCTTGCGGCGGAGAGAAATTTGTGATAATATTCTTGTTGAGGCGGGCGCAAGCGGACGCGGTCAGGTATCCGCAGGCTGCCCGCCTGCGCGGAGGTGGGCATGCTTTGCCGGGCTGTCAGATTTGTGGCGGCGCCGGAAACGTTTTTATCGGCGTTTTCTCATATTTTAGAAGAAACAGGTGAATTCATTTGGGAAGAGATACAAAAGGAACGCGAAGGGGAATGTCCGGCACGGGTCCTTCCAAGGGAGCCGTGCTGACACTGATGCTGCTGGCGGCCGTTGCTATTCTTGCGGTCGCGGCGTTCAGTATCGCAAGTAAAAATAAAGAGGCGGGAAACCGGACGACGGTGAGTCCGAGACCGACGCCGACCAGCGCGCCGCAGAGGGAAAGGGCCGACAGCAGCTTTACCGGGATTGTCGAAGCGGTAAATACATCGGCGGGCACACTGCAGTTCTGGGACGTGGAAACACAGCAGGTGCTGCTGCTGGATTATGACAGCTCCACGGAAATCCGGGACAAATACGGGCTTCATATTGTTGCCGGGCAGCTGACCGTGGGCGATATCGTCAATGTCGGCTATGATTCCGAGACAAGGAAGACCGTGACGGTCGGGATTTCGAACGAGACCTGGGAGCTTGTGCGGCAGACGGGGATCTCGGCCGGGAAGAACCGGGCGCTGATTACGAACGGGACCCGTAATTTCGCATACAGCGAGAGCCTGCATGTCCTGGACGGGGACAGGCCCATGGAGCTCGAGGAAATACTAAAAAGCGATATTGTGACGCTGAGAGGAATCGGCGACGAGATTTATGTAATTCTTCTGCTGCGCGGGCACGGCTACCTGACGCTGAAGGAGGACGATGATTATATCGGCGGCAGCCTGACGGCGGGGTATGAATATCTGTCCCAAATTACCAAGGATATGGTACTGACCCTGAACGAGGGTACATACCGGCTGACGCTGGAGAACGAGGAGCTGACCGCGACGGTCGATGCGGTGATCCGGCGCGGGCAGACGACCGAGCTTGATCTTACGGCATACGCGAGAGTGCCGGACCCGTCGGGGCAGGTGACTTTTCATATTCTTCCGGAGGGCTCGCTGCTCTGGCTCAACGACGAGAAAATCTGGTACGCGGAGCCGGTCACGCTGAAATACGGGGGATATCGGATTCGCGTGGAATCCGGCGGCTATGTGTCCTACGAGGGAACGATCGAGGTGAATTCCGCAGCGCTGACATTTTCCGTTACGTTGCCGGAAAATCCGAAGGACGATCCGAAGAAGCCGGATGGAAACGGCGATTCGACGGTGCCGGGCAGCGGGGACGACTCCGGCGGAGATGGAAGCGGAACCGGCGGCAGCGAGGAGAATGCAAGCGGAACCGGAACGGGCAGCGGCGGGGAGAATGCAGGCGGCAGCGGAACAGGCTCCGGCGGGGAGAATGCAAGCGGCAGTGGAACAGACTCGGGCACGGGAGGCTCGAACGGGAACAGCCTGGACAACACCTCGGAGCAGCCGGGGGACGGCTCTTATCAGGTGGACGAGAACCATTATATCATCATTTACTCGGATGATGAGGTGGAGGTATATCTGGACGACGATTACATGGGTGTTACCGAGGACGGGCAGGCAGTCATGGAAAAATTCATCGGCAGCTTTACGCTCAAGCTGGTGAAGGGGGACGAGACAAAGTCCTATCTGATCCAAGTGGACGACGACGGGGAGGATTTCGTGTTCCGGAGGTATTTTGAGTAGATGCGCGTGGCGGCGTTTTGGCGGCCGGTGCATCCCGGAGTCTGAGCAGACGATGGCTGCGAGAGAAAAGGGTTTGGCTTTGTGTTCCGAAGGACTGCCGTCAGGCGGGATCTTCGGAATACAAAGTCTTTTTGCCTTAAATTTTTAAGGAAACGCTGATTAAAGCGTTTCCGGCACCGGATTTGCGCCGCGAAGCGGCATATTCCCTGGCAAATCCGGAAGCCTCTGAAA
>CAMWWR010000311.1 GCA_947178045.1 uncultured Clostridia bacterium | reverse complement strand
TTGACCCGGAGGACGCGCAGGATTACATTGACGGCGCGGCCGCGGAGCTTGCCACGCCGCTGATGGCGGCACTTGGAAAGCTCGCCGTCGAGAAGCGGGAGCTGGAGATATCCGGCATCCTGGGCGACTGGACGGAGTACATCGAGGAAGCCTGCGCGGCGGATCCGGCGATGGCGGCAGCCGTGCGCAGAAAGGGAAAGTCCCTGCAGAGGGCGATGGCCGGGCTGATCCGCTTTGCCTTTGAGCACAAGGTGCGCGTAAGCGACAAAATCGTAAGCATTACGAAGGTGACGCAGAACGGCAGACAGGAGGCAATGCGCGGCCCCCTCTACCTCGGTGTGCCGGACCGGGCGCAGACAAAGCGCCTTCTGCGGGCGTACTATCTCAGGGAAGGGGGACAAACGCAATGATCGCCTATAAGGGCCTGAACAGAGACATGGTCGCGTCGATGGGGCGGGGGAACCGGGTACTCTCCGTCGGCGTGCGGTACAGGGAAGAATTCAGCAAGACCGCGAGGAACGGCTGGCACTGCACGGAAAATCCGTTCGCCTGCCTGAGCTACTTCCCGCTTGGGCAGGGCAACCGCTACTTTCAGGTCGAGGCGGCCGGAAGCATCGACGAGGACGACCGCGAGCGCATCGCCTGCACGGAGCTGACCCTGCTGCGCGAGCTGACCGTGCGGGAGCTGGCATGGTACGGGATCGCCTGGATCGCCACGCACCCAAACAGGGAGCACTGGGAATGCCGCGGCGCACATATCGAGGTAAGACCGGACACCGCGCGGGCGGCGCAGGCCGGGGATATTGCCATCGCGCGCGGGCCGTATCCGGTGGTCTGCGGCGCGGCGGGGAGTATCCTCGGACTGATCCTCGAGCCGGAGCCGGGGGAGATTACGGGCGCGAAGCTGTTCACGGTATCAGAAAGTCAGGCGGGCCGGCGGTACACGCTCGGAAGCAGCCGGACGCTGCAGGAGGTGACCTGATGAAGCGAAAACTGGTGGAATCCCTCGCGCCGAAAAAGCCGGGGAGAAAGAAAGCGGGCTATATCACGACCGTACAGACGGCGGGGGACATCCTGATCCTGAACGTATACCATGACGGGACGCTGGCCGGGCGGCACTGCATCAATACGGTCACAGGGGAATACGGACAGCAGGACGCGGCGACGGCATCCTGGAACCGCAGGAAATACGGCGACCTGCTCGGCCTTGACATGCGGGTGTACGGCTGCTGCTGTACCAGGGACGTCTGCAGCCGGGCCGCCTTTGCCGACCCGGAGGAGGAGAAAACGGTGCAGGAGGCGATGAGGAAGCTTCTCGCCTGCCGGTATACGGAAGAGACCTTTGCCCTGATCGACCAGGCCGAGCGGGAATACGCATGCGGGGAGAGGGAGAAGCGGGAGCGGAACCGGCGCGGGCGGTTGAGGGAGCTGATGGCCAGGATCCCGGAGATTCCGGCGGATATGGGCCGCTGGATCCATGCCGTGTCGGGCGGGGAGGAGTACGCCTTTTACGACAAAGTGGCGGGCACCTGGAACTGCACGGCCTGCGGCGGGCAGCATGCGGGAAAGGAACTGACGGCAAAACACAACGATTACGCCCTGTGCCCGGCCTGCGGGAAGCGGGTGCAGGCAAAGCGGCGCGGGAGCGGCCAGGTTGAGCGGCAGCTCCGCATCCTGCTGCTCCAGCCGGTTGACGAGCGTAAGTCGGTCGCGCGGTATTTTGATGTAAAGCTCATTTGGGAGGGAAGCAGCTGCAGAGTCAGGCTGGACGAAGCGGTGCGCATCCTCCTGTTCAGGCTTTCGTTCCGGCCGAAATACACGGGGAAACTCTACTACAACCAGGCCGCGAGGTTCGGCTCTTATCCCTGGGATGATCCGGATTTTGACGACTGCGGAAACGGTGCGCAGCGCAGGGCGGCGGGAATGGCCTACCTCTATCCGGGAGGGATCGGGGAAGCGCTTGCCGGGACGGCGTGGGCCTGCTGGGACAGGGCTTTTGGCCGGATGGCCGCGGGCGGGCAGCAGGCGGATTATGACCGGCTGATGTGCGCGCAGGACGGGAAGACGCTCGCGCGGCTTGCGGAGCTGCTGCAGGAGGGGCGCTTCCGTCGCCTGCTGGAGAACGTATCCGGGAAGATTTCCCTGTGGAACGGGAACTACGCGGGAGCGCTCAACATAAAAGGGAATACGATGGAGGAGGTTTTCGGCATCCGCGACCGCCAGAGGATTTACCGCATCCGGGAAATGGATGGCGGCGAGGACATGGTGGGATGGATGCAGTACTCGGAGGAGACGGGGAAGAACATCCCACAGGACGTGCTTGTCTGGCTGCAGGAAAACGGGATCGCGCCGGGGGATATCGGCTTTCTTGCCGGGAAAATGAGCCTCACGCAGATCCGCAACTATGTGGAGCGGCAGCAGGCGGAAAGCTATCCGGGGAAGAAGGCGAAGAACGTCCTCGACCAGTGGGCGGACTATCTGGCGATGTGCAAAACGCTCGGAAGGGACAGGAACGACCCGATGATCTACCGCCCGCGGGAACTGAAGCGCCGGCATGACGAGGCCGTGGAGGAGGTCCGCCGCCGGCAGCTGCTGGAGAAGGCGGCGCGGGACGGGGAGCTTGCGCGGCAGGAAGCGGAGCGCATGCGGCAGCGTTTCCCCGGCGCGGAGGAGGTGCTGGCAGAGATTCGGGAGAAGTACGAATACGCCGGAAAGGATTACCGGATCCGGGTGCCGGCGTCTCTGGCGGAGATCGTCGCGGAAGGGCGCGCCCTGCACCACTGCGCCGGGGCGAGCGACCGCTACTTTGACCGGATTGTGCAGCGGGAGACTTATCTCTGCTTTTTGCGTAAGGCGGAGCAGCCGGAGACGCCGTACTACACGATTGAGGTCGAGCCGGGAGGGACAATCCGGCAGCACCGCGGGATGTATGACGAGGAGCCGGAGATCGAACAGATCCGGCCATTCCTGCGGGAATGGCAGAAGGAAATCCGAAAACGCATCACGGAGCAGGATAAACAATATGCGCAGGCCAGCGCCGTCAAACGGCAGCAGAACCTTGAGGAGCTGCGCAAGAAGCGGAACACCCGGGTACTGGAAGGGCTGATGGAGGACTTTATGGAGGCGGTGTGAAAAGCATGCCGGGCAGAGCAGAAGCAGAACAGGAGGGATTATGGAACCGGAAGAATATACAAAGAGCTACAGCGAATATAAGGCGGAGCTTGATGCGGAGCTCTCGCGGACGGCGGAGGGGTTTGTGCGCATCGGCTATCTGCTGAAGGTGGCCAGGGATACCAGGATTCTGTGGGAATCCCCTTATACGAATGTGGTCGAGTTTGCAAAAGCGGAATAT
>CAMWWR010000310.1 GCA_947178045.1 uncultured Clostridia bacterium | reverse complement strand
GGCCGTTGGGTATAACTTACATCATCTTGTATTTATTTTTGCTGTGGGCGTCCGGGGCCGTGTGAAAAACCGCATCACCGGAAACCGTCAGTGGTCGGCGATGGGCTCCACCGCAAATATCGCGGGCAGGGCGCTGGCACTGAATTTAAGCGGCGAGGAAACGAAATATCAGGGCTGTCTCGGGACGGGTGTGGTCAGGCTTTCCGACGGGCTGAACGCGGCGCGCACCGGTCTGACGGAGGAGCAGGCGAAGGCGGCGGGTTATTCTGTTGCGTCGGTTCTTTGCATTACGGATGATAAGGCGCATTATTATCCGAATTCGGATATCTTTATCACGAAGCTGGTTGCCGACGCCGACACCCACAGGCTTTTGGGAATGCAGGTCATCGGCGGCGGCGCGGTGGACAAGATGGCGGATATCGCCGTTACGGGTATTTCCCTCGGCTGTAAGGCGGATGATTTTATTACGATGGACTTCGCATACGCGCCGCCGTTTTCGACCGCTATCCATCCGTTTGCGGCGGCGTGCGGCATTCTGGTGAATAAGCTGAGCGGGCGCTTTGATTCCTTTACCCCTGCCGAGTATGCGGCGGGCGCGGCGAAGGAATACCGGCTGGTGGACGCGCAGCCTGCCCCGGCGCTGCCGGGCGCGGAGTGGCTTGACCTGACAAAGCCGGAGGCGTTTGCCGCAAAGCACGAGAAGGATGAGAAGCTCCTGCTTGTCTGCGCGAAGGGCAAGAGAGGATATTTGACGCAGAATAAATTGAAGGCGCTCGGCTTTACGAACACCCGTGTTCTGGAGGGCGGTGCGGCGTTCAATGTGATCAAAAAAGCCCTGCCGGCAGGTGGAAAGCTGCCGCCGGAGGAGATCAAGCGCGTGAAGGGGCTCGGCTGTCTGCAGGATAAGCGCTACGGCGATGTGTTCAATGTGCGTGTGATCACGAGGAACGGAAAAATTACAAACGAGGAGCAGCTCACGATCGCCGAGGCGTCCAAGAGGTTCGGAAACGGCGAGCTCACGATGACGACCCGCCTGACACTGGAGATCCAGGGCGTGCCGTACGAGAATATTGACCCGCTGATCGCGTATCTTGCGGAAAACAATCTGGAGACCGGCGGCACGGGCTCAAAGGTGCGCCCGGTTGTCTCCTGCAAGGGCACGACCTGCCAGTACGGGCTGATTGATACCTTCGGCCTGAGCGAGAAGATTCATGAGCGCTTTTACAAGGGCTACCATGATGTGACGCTGCCGCACAAGTTCAAGGTTGCCGCCGGGGGCTGCCCGAACAACTGCGTGAAGCCGGATCTGAACGATCTCGGCATTATCGGGCAGCGCGTGCCGCTCTTTGATTATTCCAAATGCCGCGGCTGCAAGAAATGCCAGGTAGAAACCGCCTGCCCGATGAAGGTGGCGAAGGTGGAGGACGGCGTGCTGCGCCTGGATGCGAACGCCTGCAACGGCTGCGGACGCTGCAGGGCGAAATGTCCGTTCGGCGTTACCGAAGAATATGCGGAGGGCTACAAGATATGTATCGGCGGAAGATGGGGCAAGAAGATTGCGAACGGCCGCCCTCTGGACAAGCTGTTTACGAGCGAGGAGGAGGTACTGGATACTGTGGAGCGCGCGATTTTGTTCTTCCGGGACGAGGGAATCACGGGCGAGCGCTTTGCGGATACGGTGAACCGGCTCGGATTTGAGTATGTGCAGGAAAAGCTGCTCAGCGGGGAAATTGACAAATCCGCGATATTGGAGAAAAAGGTGAAGGGCGGGGCGACCTGCTGAAAAAGGTATGAAAACGGAACGGGCGGATACGATGGCTGCTCCGCGCAGTTTTTGATGGATTGTCTGTGCTGGCAGCGGAGCGCTCTGGCATGGAGCACCAGGCGGGCACTGAGGCCGCATTTAGAGAATTTTGGGAAAACGATGAAAAAGAGATGGACTTTATTTTTGGCCGCGGTACTTTTGTCCGGCTGCCTTGCCGCGTGCGGGAAGGGGAACGCTGCTCCGGCGGATGATACGCCGGAGGGCGGTATGCCCGCAGGCGGAAGCACGGCAGGGGGAGACCACACTGGTGATATCCCTGCAAAGGGGGAAGGCAGTTCCGGGCAGGCGGGGGAGGATGGCATATATATCTTTACCGACGATTTAGGCCGGCAGGTTGCCGTCTCCTCCCACGAGCGCGCGGCGGCGCTCCTTGGAAGCTATGCGGATCTATGGGTGCTTGCGGGCGGGCAGCTCGTGGCCGCACCGGCCGATGCGTTTGAGGATTTCGGACTGACGCTGTCGGAGGATACGGTAAATCTGGGCGGGACAAAGAGCCTGAGCCTTGAGCTGCTGCTTGCCGCCGCCCCGGATTTCGTGCTTGCGAGCACCAATACGACGCAGCATCTGGAATGGCGGCAGGCGCTTGAGGGCGCAGGGATCGCCGTGGCATATTTTGATGTAGCGTGCTTCGAGGATTACCTGCGCGTCTTAAAAATCTGCACCGGGATCACGGGGCGGGAAGAGTGCTGTGAACAGTATGGCGAAGCGCTCAGAAAGCAGATTGACGAGGTGCTTGCGCAATGTGCGCAGAAGACGGCTCCGCGCGTGCTCCTTATGCGTGCCTCCGCCGCGAGCATACGCGCGAAGGGCAACGAGGGCAATGTGCTGGGCGAGATGCTGGCAGCCTTTGGCTGCGTCAACATTGCGGACACGGACGACAGCCTTCTGGAGAATTTAAGCATCGAGAGTATCGTGCTGCAGAATCCGGATAAAATACTGGTGCTGCCGGTCGGGGACGATCTGGAGGCGGCGAGGCAGGGCATTGAGGAGATGTTTGAGGAAAATCCGATCTGGAAGGAGCTCGATGCCGTGAAGAACGGTGAGGTATATTATCTGGACAAGCACCTGTACAATTTAAAGCCGAATGCCCGCTGGGCGGAGGCATACGAAAAATTGGCAGAGATTTTGTATGAGGAATAAACGGGTTCGGGGTGGCAGGCGGTATCCCCGGATATGCTGCGCGGAACAGGGGTAACCGTTCAAAGGCAGAACGGTAACGAACAAAGAGATCAGGAGGGGAGGCCTTGTATGCAGGATAAAAAGCGGAGCCGGCGGCTGCTTTTTTGTGGCGGAATTCTCGCCTGTCTGCTGATTACGGCGGGAAGCCTCTGCCTCGGGAGTATTCATTTTTCGCCGGCACAGCTCGTCCGGCTTCTCATGGGCGGCGGGGACCGCATCGGCAGGAGCATCCTGCTGTACGCAAGGCTTCCGCGCACACTTGCCGCCCTTTTCTCCGGGGCGGCGCTGGCGGTATCGGGGGCGGTGCTGCAGAATGTTCTGGACAACCGGCTGGCCTCGCCGGGCATTATCGGGGTTAATGCGG
>CAMWWR010000309.1 GCA_947178045.1 uncultured Clostridia bacterium | reverse complement strand
CAGCAGCACATGCTTTCCGTCCAGCCCAAAAAAGTCCGGGCATTCCCACATTCTTCCAAAGCGTCCGTCGTTCTCCACCAGAATACTTTCAAACTTCCACGAGAAACCGTCCGGGCTGCCAAACAGCAGAATGGCACCAGGCCCGATCAGATCCTGCTGTCCGTCCTCCCCGCTCACACCGTTTTCCCCGCACACGTTATTTTCGTCCAGGTTAATTTTTCTGCGCGCGCCGACAACACAGGCATAGCTGCCGTCCTCTCTCCGCCAGATTTTCGGGTCCCGGAAATCATTCCTGCTGAATCCTTCCGGCAGAACCGAGGCATCAAGCACCGGATTATTTTCATACTTTTTATAATCCAGACCGTCCCCCACGGCAATGCACTGCGTCTGCAGCTCCTCGCCGTGGTCGCCGCCCTCCTTGTGGACGCCGGTATACATCAAAAGCTGTCTCCCGTCGTCAAGCTCCAGCGCACTCCCTGAAAAACACCCGGCGTCATCATAAGCCTCATCCGGTGCCATTGCGGCCGGAAGATACTCCCAATGCAGCAGGTCCCTGCTCACCGCATGCCCCCAGTGCATCGAATCCCAGACCGTATTATATGGATTGCTCTGATAAAACAAATGATACTCTCCCTTGTAATAAGAAAAGCCGTTCGGATCATTCGTCCAGCCCACATAGGGCGAAAAATGAAATTTCGGCCGGGACCCCTCCCCGATCTTTCCTCCCGCCTCCTTCTCGTAGGCTCTCGCAAATAATAATTTCTGGTTTATCACAGGCTTCCCCCTTTTCTCACTTTATTGTATATTGCCGCAGCGAGGAAAACAGCACCGAATTGTTCTCGGCAAACAGCCGGATCGGCTTTCCGCTGACGCCGTAAAGCCTTACAGTCAGCGCCGCCATCCCGTCAATATAGAAAATACCGACGGAACCCTCCTGAATATAAGTAAAAGAATACTCCTTTTCCGCCTCAAGTGCAAGCTCCATTTCTGCAATCAGCGTACCGCCCTCATTAAAAGTATGCTGCAGCATATTTTCTGCCGGGCAGATGGAAATCGTCTTATACTTGTCATTCCTGCCGTTATAATCAAAGGCAAGCCCGAAGGAGCCCTGCCCCGAATAGCGGAATTTTCCGGTAATCAAAAAGCTTTCATAGCAGGTAAACACCTCTTCATAGCTGTAGAGCGACCCGGACTCAACAAAAACATGCGTGCTGTCAGTCAGCAGCTTCCGCCTTGCATTAAACTGATCCTTTACCGCATCGGTCGGTGCAAGGTACAAATCGCCGTTTTCCCTTCTGCACACCTTCTGAACCGCCAGATTTCCCGCCCAGCCGGATACATCCTGCGTGGAGGAAGCGGATTCCGAGCGCCTCGCCCAGCCGACCATATAGACATTTTTCCCATCTTCCACATGCTTTGCCGCATAGAAGAGCTTGCCCTCCAGACGCTTTGCCTCGGAATAAGGACCGTACCGCTCATCCGCAGACGCATACCAGAGCGTATCATCCTGCGCCGAATAGGTCAGATACCATTTATCCCCCAGCTGGAAGGTGTCACTGCACTCCAGATTCCAGAAATTTCCCACGGAATTGCTGAAAATAATCCCGTCGTAACGGATATCCTGCAGATCGGCGCTGAGCGTATATTTCAGAATTCTCGCCACATTGTCCTTGGACGCCGTCACCGTAAGGGAAATCTGACCGGTAGCTGCATCATAATAAGCCTGCGGATCTCTGAAATCATTCTTCTGGTTCAGCTCGGCAGGCGGTGCGATCTCCCACCCCGCAACTTTCTGAAAGGAGGTCAGGTTGCTGCTCTTCGCAACCATGATTTTTTCCTTAAATTCCGCTGCGGAAGAACCGCTGTGTCCGGTGTAAAAGAAATAATATTCTCCGTTCACCTTCACAACCGAGCCTGTGCCGATCCAGCCGTCCTGCCCGCCGTCGCGCGCAGCCTCCAGCACCGGCCCGTCCTGCTCGGAATATGTCACAAAATCCGTTGTTGTCGCAAGATAAATGGAATGATTATAGGAATCACCGGCTTCCTTCAGATAATAAATGTAGTACACTCCATTCTCATAATACGGCATGGTATCCCCGACATACGGCTGGGAAGTCCCGTCAATGTCCGGGAGGAAGAACGAGCGGTACTCGTATGCGGACTCCTGGCTTCCGGGCGTGCGCAGCTTCGAAAAATCCTTGTCATTTCCCGGGTCGGTAATTTCATCCTTCGTGTCCACGTCCCAGCCCGCATAAAGCGTCATCGCGGCGCTTACTTTATCTTTGCTGAAATTCCATTCCTGCGTCAGCCCCGCATCCTTGTACCAACCAAGAAAAATATAACCCTCGCGCACGGGCGTCTCCGGCTCCGACGCCTTTTTGCCGGAATTCACGGTCTGGCTGGTATATGTCGCCGCCGCATCATAATTCCCATCAAAGGAAACCTCGCACGGCTCCCCGCCCTTCCCGCAGCCGCCGGCGAAAATCGTCAGCGACAGAGCAAGAGCTGCAGAATAGAAATAATTTTTTCTTTTCATATAATCTCCGTTCTCCGAACATGCTTCCCTCCGAGGGGATGCACACAATTCGTCGAAGGACATGCCCGCCTTTCAGCGGACATGCCCTTTCAACAGGTTCCCTGCAGTTTTACCAAACGGATCAATACACGCTCTTCTGATAAATCGTAACGTCCGAGATCTCGATCGTAACACCGCCAAGCTTCGCCGTTTCCTCCGAACCGAACTGGAAGAGCATCTCAAAATCCATATCCATAATAAAAGTATCCGTCGTCGTAAAGGAGAAGGTCTGCTCCGTTGTCGTAAGCTCCATCCGCTCGGAAAGCCGCGGATCCCATCCGCCGAGAGGATTTAAGAAGAATGCGCATGCCACCGGCTTATCCGCCTTTGCCTTGATTTCCACTGTATAATAGCTGTCGGATGCCAGAACAAGCGGATTGCCGGTATAGCCGCAGGTCAGCTTGTTAAGCCAGTCGGTCGTGCCGCCCTGGTCAATGCGGTAGAACAGGCTGCCGCCCTCTGTCCAGATTGTGCCGACGCCTCTCTCGTTATCCTCGTCCGTTCCGTTGAAGGTGCTCCACGGATAATCCGGGTTCGTCGCATTGGCACTGCCATTGCCGTAGGCCATAAACGTATCCATCGTCTTGACCGTTTCCATATCACCCTCTACCTTGCCGAACACAACATCGTCAATCACAATGCTGTTTGCCGTCACGCCGTTGGAAGGATTTCCGATCTGCAGACGGATTACCGGATCCGATACTGCCTGCTCCGCCGTGAAAACGCCGCTGATTTCGGCCTGCTCCCCGGCCTCCACGGAAAAGCCGTTAAAATGTACCCTGTTTGCGTCCGCAGTGGATG
>CAMWWR010000308.1 GCA_947178045.1 uncultured Clostridia bacterium | reverse complement strand
GGGAGCAGAGGGAAACGGCACGCTAGGAACGGCCGGCGGCGGGAGACCAGGAGGAGCTGGGAACACTATGTCAGGAGCAGACGGGAATGTCACGCCGGGAGTGGAGGGCGGCAACAACCTCGGGGCGGAAGGAGGCGACACCCCTGGGACGGACGGAAGTACCGCGCTGGGGTCAACCGGGGACATCCGACCGGGAGCAGAGGAAAATGTCACGCCGATTCCGGGCGAACCATCCGGGTACGGCGAGGAGCGATCCGAGACGCCGAATATTATTTTTCTGCAGCTGGAATCGTTTTTTGATCCCACGACGATCCTCGGCAGCAGCTTTACCTCGGACCCGCTTCCGAATTTTCACCGGCTGATGGAGGAATATACCTCCGGAAATCTGAGTGTCCCGAGCGTCGGGGCCGGTACGGCAAATACGGAATTTGAGGTCATTACCGGCATGAACCTGGATTTCTTCGGGCCGGGCGAGTACCCCTATAAGACCATTCTCAAGGAGACGACCTGCGAGAGCGTCGGCTATGTATTGAAGCCGCTGGGCTACAGCACCCATGCGATACATAACAACGACGGCACCTTTTACGAGCGTCACAAGGTTTTTCCGAACCTCGGCTTTGATACCTTTACGTCGATCGAATATATGAATCATGTGGAGCGCACTCCGCTCGACTGGGCGAAGGACAGCGTCCTGGTCGGCGAGATCGCGAAGGCGCTGGAGTCGACCGAAGGTCCCGACCTCATTTACACGATCTCCGTGCAGGGGCACGGCAGCTATCCGGCCGGTCCGGTGCTCGCGGAGCCCGTCATTGACCTGACCCTGCCGGAGGAATATTCGGAAGAAGCCTATTATCAGCTTCTGTACTACACTAACCAGATCCATGAGATGGATGTGTTTGTGGCAGAGCTGATCGCTCTGCTTGAGAGCACCGGAGAGGACACCCTGCTTGTTATGTACGGCGATCACCTGCCGAGTCTGAAGCTTACTTCGGAGCAGCTGTCCGGAGGAAATCTTTTCCACACTCCGTATGTCGTATGGAGCAATTTCGAGCTTGCTGCCGAGAACCAGGATCTCGAGGCATACCAGCTGTACTCCTACGTTTTGAACCGCATCGGCATTCGCGGCGGTATCATCAGCGGCTTTCATCAGACGCAGATGGGCTCCGGCCTCTATCTGGAGGAGCTGGAAATTCTGGAATACGATATGCTGTACGGTGATCAGAACGCCTACCAGGGCGAAAATCCGTATCAGCCCACGCCGATGCAGATGGGGATCGACCCGATTGTCATAGGATCGATCCAGGCCTTCGCGGACAGCGATCTGCCGGACAAGAACGGGAAAAGCTATACCGTATTTCTGACCGGTTCGGGCTTTACGCCGTACAGCGTTGTCCGGGCGGACGGCGAGGAGGCACCGACCATGTTTGTCAGCGATACCGTCCTCTCCGCCATCATGCCGATTCCGGCGGCCGGCACGAGTATTTCCGTAGTACAGCAGGGACCGGACGACCAGGTTCTGAGCAGCTCCGAGCCGCTGATCATCACCGAAAAAATTCTCTCCGGGATTTTCCCGAAGGACAATCCGTCCCTTGAAGGCGAGGACTGAGTCCTTTTGCGGTATTGCCGCGATCCTTTGCCTGATTCGTGCCGTTTTTCAGCCCAGCGCAACATCGAGCACCATCATCGCGAGGAATCCAGCCAGCGCGCCGATGGTGCCGATTTTTATTCCGGCCTCGACATGGGCCTCCGGAATCAGCTCCTCAACAACGACGTAGATCATTGCGCCCGCCGCGAACGAGAGCATCCACGGCAGCAGTGACTGGATGGAGCCCGCCGCCAGCACAGTCAGAATCCCGGCGACCGGCTCCACGATCCCGGACAGAGCCCCGTAAAAGAACGCTCTGCGGCGGCTCAGATTTTCCTGGCGCAGCGGCAGAGCGATGGCCGCACCCTCCGGGAAATTCTGGATGCCGATGCCGACCGCCAGCGCGATTGCGGAAACCATCGTGACGCCCGCCGTTCCGTTGCTCTGTGCGGCCATTGCGAATGCCATCCCGACCGCCATGCCCTCGGGTATGTTGTGAAGTGTGACGGCGAGGAAGAGCATCGTCATTTTTTTTGACAGCCGCTGCCGCCCTGTCCCGTCCGTCTTCAGCTCGGCGGCGCGCATTTTCTGGGCGTGCAGTTTCTGGAGTCCGTAATCGACAAGAAGAAAGAACAGGCTGCCGAGCAGGAAGCCGCCGCCGGCCGGAATGACACCGGATTTCCCCTGGCTTGCCGCCTGCTCGATCGCCGGGAGCAGCAGCGACCAGACCGAAGCAGCGATCATGACGCCGCCTGCAAAGCCCATGAAGGCCTTCATCAGCTGTTGTTTCATCTGCCTGCCAAGCAGAAAAACCATCGCGGCCCCCGCCATCGTCATAAAAAAGGTAAAACCGGTGCCTGCAAATACCGGAATAAAGTCTGCAAACCTCATAGAATTTCTATAAACCTCCTAAATATCCCACAGGAAAGGGACTGCGCGCAGTTTCCTCGCACAGTCCCCTTTGTTTTTGCTTTCTATGAAATTATATGCGGTGCGCGGGCGTTCGGTGCGCCCGCCCGGATTTCCGAAAAGCTGCCGGTATTCTGATTTTTCCTTGCATTGTATTGGAATTCCTGCTACACTGAATTTGCAGCAAAGCACAGAAAGGGAAATTTGGGAAAAACGATGCATGTAACGGAAAAACTGACCAGGCCTCTGTCGGAGGCAAAATATTTGAATGCGGATAATGTTGACCGGTATCGGAGCATTATGCGCATTTTTTATGAGAATTATGAGAAATTGAAGTACTGGATGTACCAGGAGGAGGTCTACGCCGAAATGCAGGCGGACCCTTATTTTGCGGATTATCGCCCCGAACAGTGCCAACAGGATCTGACGGCGTTGACCGAATGGAAAAATCTATCCACCCTGCAGGATACGCGCAAAGTATCCACCATCGAGGAATTTAAAAATAAAAAATTCCGCTATCAGATGTCACAGTACAGCGTGGAAATTGAACGCCTGGTTGTCCGTCTGGAAAATCTTTTGATTGAGGGAGCATCCCTGGAGCCGACGCTGCTTGAGCGGATACGGCACAGCGTGGAGCAGTTTCCTTCCATGGCATCGGAGGGAGCAACGCAGGTCTATACCTGGTGGAATGCGCTGAATAATGATTTTATCCGTTTAAACCAGAATTATCAGGACTATATGCGCGATTTGAACAGCGTGAAAGCGGAAGAAATGATGCGGACGAGGGAATTTCTTGTATTTAAGGACAAGCTGGTCGAATATCTGCGCAATTTTATCAAGGGGCTGCAAAAAAACGTGGGCGTGATTGAGGAGCTTTTGCGG
>CAMWWR010000307.1 GCA_947178045.1 uncultured Clostridia bacterium | reverse complement strand
CCAGAAATCATTGAAAAGATATCCGCCGTTGTCCTCAAAGATCATCCGCCTGTCCTCCGGGTTCGGATAGTCCGCCTGCTCCATGGCGGTAAAGACCTCCTGGTCGAAATAGGTGCGGCACAAAAAACGGCTGCCGTTGTCAGTATAGCCTGTTATGACGCCCCATTCGGGAGCGACCCGCAGATTGATGGCCAATACCGGCCTGCCGTTTTGAATATCCGTCATAATAGCGAGACGCTCCGCTGCCCGCGCCTCCTTCTCCAGACGTTCTGCCACCCGGAAGGAATAGCCGATGCTTTTGTACAGGGGTGTAGCATAGTCAAAGGCTACAAGCGCATCCGTACAGCTGTAATCCCATACGTCGGTAAAGCATATCCGATAGCAGGCTCCGCTCATTCCCATGATCTGATGGTAGGTGTATGGCTCCCCCATGTATTTGAGAGCCGCATGAAGCGAGCCTGCCCATGGGCACATTTGTCCATGCTGCGTCGGCCCCTCCTCCCAGGATAATCTTATAATATCCCTGAGGATACATTTGGAATGATCCTGGAGCAAAAGCTGTGTGCGGTGATTATTGTAATAGATCGTATTATTTTCCGGACAGCTGATGGCATGGATCCCGTCGGAATTCAGATAGACCAGGGTCAGATATTCCGTGTTATCGCTGGCGGTACTGCTCGGGAAGGACTCGTGATTCACGGCGATTCTGTCCCATTTGAAATATTCGTAATGCTTCATTTTCTGCATAACACAGGAATATTCCCTTTCATCCCCGTACCAGGCGCCGATAAGCTGAAATGGCCTGTCGCCCGCAAAGCCGACACTTTCCTTATCCAGAACAAGGTTTTCATTTTGTAATGCGCAGGCGAAGAATATCCCCTTCGGGGTCTGGAATTTTACCGTCATAAGCTTCAGGCGGTCGCTTTCAAGACAAGCGCCGATAAACGCCGCATTTATAAAAATATTGAGCGTATTATCGCGCACCATATTGTTCACGAAATTGGTTACAGGAATATGCGTTTTCCCGTCCGTGTAGACAGCCTCCAGGATAAAAAGCTCTCTGGGATACAGAAGACTGTCAATGCTGCAGTCCAGTGCTTCCGCCAGGGCGGGAAGAATCGCGGTCTCGGGCAGACATTTGGCATTTTCCCATTTTGATACAGCCTGCGGGCTGATATGCAGCTTTTCCGCAAGCGCCTCTCCCGTATATCCCCGCGCTCTGCGCAGGGCTGCAATCTGTGCTCCTGTTTTTTTCAAATCTATCATAATATCCGTCCTCCAAAATATTTTCAGCGCTGTAATTATATTGTAGATAAGCCAAACCGAATATACAATATATATCGCTTCAAGGAAAAAATAAAAAATACAACCTGAGGTTTAGGCGGGAGGGCTGCTGCTGCGCCAAAGCCCTTTAAAAATGCAGTATTTGGGGGAATAGAATAATAAAATAGTAAAGGCTGAAATTTTGTCAATCCGCAATTACGAAATTTCGTAATTGCGGATTGACAAAACACAAAGCCTGTGATATTATCTAATTACGATATATCGTAATTGCAAAAACCAGAAGGGTCGCCAGGGCGATTAAGAGGAAAAAGCTTCTGCATTCCTCTAAAAACTGCAGCCCGGCGAAGAAAGGAAGGATTTTATGGACAGGGACTATGGGCAGGAAATCGATGTTTTGCAGAAGGACATGGCAGAGATCAAGGAGCTGCTGCAGGAATTCGTGAAAATGAACGTCGGTGCGAACAGGAAGGAAAGCGAATCGGGGCAGAAGTATTCCGGAGAAGTACAGATTATGCACGGCATGCACCCGGACAGCCGTTTAAGCGATCAGATGGAAGAGCTTTGTATTCGGAGCGGAGAGCTGAATGTTACGGGATTGATCAGTTACATGGGAGTGTTCGCTTCCGGGGGACGGCAGTCGAACTGGATCCGTAATCAGGTGAAAACGGATATGCTGCTGGAGCTGATCGAGAACCACACCGCGGAGAAGGTGCTGCACTGTATTGGGAACAGCGACCGGCTTGCCATTCTGCTCGCAATCCTTCGAAAGCCGCGCACGGTGGCCGAACTGGTGGAGGTGTGCGGTCTGAATTCCACGGGGCAGGCATATCACCACATGAAGCCTCTGCTGGCAGCGGATCTTATCGCCGAGGACAATGCTTCCGGCTCCGGAGGAAGGGGAGTATACATCGTGCAGCCGCACAAGGTACAGGGCGTTATCATGCTGCTGGCGGGCATTGCCGACATGACCGACGAGACCTATACCTCCGGAAGCTGGGAGGAGGAATAGAGCATTGCTTTCAGCCGTATAGGATGATGTGATGCCGAATGGACTGTCCTGCGAACAAATTTTTGTTATGCAGTCGAACAAATTCCTGCTATAATAGAAGGCAGGATATAAAATAAGCAGTACGGCAGGACAGGAGGAAGGATATGCCTTTTATCATCATCCGTCAGGATATTACAAAAATGGAGGTGGATGCGGTCGTCAACGCCGCGAACACCAATCTTGCCAGGGGCGACGGCGTGTGCGGCGCAATTTTTGCGGCGGCGGGAGCAAGAAAGCTTCAGGAGGCCTGCGACCGGCTCTCGCCGATCAAAACAGGGGAGGCGGCGGTCACGCCCGGCTTCGCGCTTCCGGCAAAATATATTATCCATGCGGCGGGTCCGGTCTACCACAGGCATGATGCGGCGCAGAGCGAGCGGTATCTCCGGGCCGCCTATACCAGCGCGCTGCGGCTGGCTCTGGAAAAGCAATGTGAAAGCATCGCTTTTCCGCTGATTTCAAGCGGAATTTACGGCTATCCAAAGGCGGAGGCGCTTCAGACGGCAGTATCAGCGATCCGGGATTTTCTGGCTGAAAATGAGATGACAATATATCTTGCCGTTTTTGATAAAACTGCCTTTGATGCGGGCAGCGAGCTTTTCGGCAGGATTGAAAGCTATGTCGACGAGCACTATGTCAGGAGCAGGGAGGCAGTCAACAGCGCAAGATCGCTGATTCTGACGGAGGAAAGGGCTGTTCAGGAGGAAGCAGAGCCCGCCCGCCGGGAGGAAAAGGAAAAGAAAAAGAAGGGACTTCTGGCGTCGTTTCGAGCTTCCAAAAAGCAAAAGGCCCATTCCCTGTATGAAGCCGGACCGGCGAATACAGAGGAAAGAGGAGAGTACGGCACGTTATCTGCAGATGCTCCGGAGGGCGTCCGCCGTGCCGTTGCCGCGCTGGACGAGCCATTTTCCGCCGCGCTCCTGCGTTTGATCGACACCAGAGGGTATACGGATGCGGAGGTTTACAAAAGGGCAAACCTGGATCGGAGATTGTTTTCAAAAATAAGGACGAACCGGGCTTATATGCCGAGCAAGCGGACCGCCGTTGCGCTGGCGGTG
>CAMWWR010000306.1 GCA_947178045.1 uncultured Clostridia bacterium | reverse complement strand
AGAACATGCGTTCCTGCTGGCTGTTATTTTTATACCCATTTTTAAGGAGGATGATGATACCATGGCAAAAACAAAATACACCCGCGGGAAAGACGGCTACTTCCAGGCGCGAATCTGGGATGGCACTTACAATCCCAACGGCACAAAACATCGTGTCACGCTGCGCACAAAGCAATCCAGCAGGCACCTGGAAGAGATGGTAAGGGAGCTGACGGACAAGGTCCGCAGCCGAGAGATCACGGCCAGCACCGACAGCACCATCCTGCAGTACGCCCGCCGCTGGCTCACGGTCTATAAAGCAAATTCAGAGAAAAATACGATTGCCATGTATGATAACATCATAGAAAAGCATCTGACCGCCATCGGGCATGTCAGGCTGTCCGATATCACAAAGACACATATCCTGCTTGCCGTCAACGAAGCCTCTGCTATGCCGCGCACGCAGGAGCAGCTGCTGATGACATTGAAACAGATTGTGAAGGCTGCCATATCCGATAAATACCTGCCCGCCGGAATATACCCGGAGCTGTTTGACGGCATCCGGCTCCGGAAACACGCCCGACCCGAAAAACGCGCCCTGACAGAGGAGGAGCGCCGCGCCGTGTTTACGGCCGATTTCACCGATATGCAAAAGGCTTTTGTGTATATCCTTTACGGCTGCGGATTGCGCCGCGGAGAGGCCCTTGCGCTCTCGGTCCCCGATATGGATTTTGACGCCCGCTCCATCCGTGTCAACAAGTCACTCGCGTTTGACAGAAACGATCCTTACATAAAATCGCCGAAGACCGGCAATGGCATCCGGACCGTCCCGATTCCAGACAAGGTGTTCGGGTATCTGGAGGATTACTGCAAAAAGCTGCATCAGGAACAGCTCTTTTACACTTCAGGCTCCCGGTACATGTCCAAAAGCAGCTTTGTCCGTATGTGGAAAAACATTCAGACCCGAATGGACGCACCGGGGTTGACCGCTCACCTGTTCCGGCACAATTACTGCTCGACCCTCTGCTATCAGATCCCGACGATATCAATCAAGAAAATTGCAGAGCTGATGGGCGACCGGGAGAAGATGGTCATTGACGTATACAACCACATTCTGTCGGAGCGCGAGGATGTGCGGAATGCGGTAGAAAACGCGCTGAATTTCTGAGACATTCTTGAGACATCCCGTCTCCAAAATCTCTTTTGAGACCTGTTTGAGACACGCATAAAACCCATAATGCCGTACAAATAGCTATGAGCAGAAAAACAGCGGAGCCCTTGAAAATCAAGGAACTCCGCCGTTTTTCCGTACCTTTTACAAATGAGACACGCGGGAATCGAACCCGCGACAACTTGATTAAAAGTCAAGTGCTCTACCGACTGAGCTAGTGTCCCGCTCTTTCATATCACAGCTGCCCGAAAAGTCTTTCGGCACCGCTTCTGAAAATATCAGCGCCGTCCCTCTGACAGCGCTGATATTTTAACACATTATGCCTCATTTTGCAAGAAAAACTTTGTCAGAAAAAATCTTTGCCGTAAAAATCTCTTTGAAAAAATTTTGCCAAAGGCAATCACACGTTTATTCTCCGTAATATTCCTGAATCAACCGGACAATAAGATTGTTCAGCGCCTCCACCGTGTAAGAGCCGATCGTCGGCTCCAGATGACTTCCTCCGATCCCGCTGTCGTCCGTGAGGAAGGTATAGGTGCCGCCGGTAATCATGGAAAGGCTGCGCAGCAGGCCTTCTGTCTTTTTATCCACGCCGCTGGATGCGATCGGTATGATGCGGATGCCCTGCCGCGCCGCATCCTCTGCCGCGGCCTTCAGATTTTGCGCGGTCTCGGCCGTATCGTGCGGCGGTGCGTCGAGAATCAGGAACATCAGCTTGACCGCCTCGGCTCTCCATTCATGGTTGAGTACGGCGTCATACAGCGCCAGATCCACTGCCTCCTCGTAATCCCCGCCGCCGTCCGCAAATTCGGCGTTGATCAGCCTGGATACCTCCGCGATGTCCGACAAAAAGCCGTTCGAGCGCACCACATAATCGTCCTCCTGATCCCGGTAAAAGTTGACGGAAAATCTCGTGTTCTGGTCGGACACCCGCATCGCGATATCCTCGAATTCCTTCTGGAGGTACATAAGCTCATCGCCCATGGAGCCCGTCGTGTCAAACACAAACATCACGTCAAGCTGTTTTGCCTGCGGTGCGAGGGTCGGCAGTTCCACCGTCAGCTCGCTCGTGCGCAGAATAAAAGAAGATTCTGCCACTTTGTTCGGATCAATCTCGTTTCCTCCGACCACAGGTTCCGGATATTCTTCCCTTCTGTCAACATCAGAATCCGGATATATTTCTTCTCCGTCAGCGTCAGAATCCGGATATGTTCCTTTCTCGTCAGCGCCAGAATCCGGATATGTTCCTTCTCCGTCAGCATCCGGATATACTTCCTTCCCGTCGACAGTAAAATCCGGATCCATCTCATCCTCTTCTCTGACAGGCTCCTGCTGCCCTCCTATATTTTGTCCCGGTTCCACCGTCACAAGGCTGCTCTGCGCCCCGTCAAGCCCTGCCGTGACTGTCTGTCCGTCCGGACTGACAAGCGTCACATGATCCGGCTCCGCCGTTCCCTGCTCCTTCCCGTAGACATTATAATACAGGTATGCCGTGCCGGTATGGTCCGTGACCGCCTCAGCCAGAACATTGTCCACTGCATCATACAGTGTTGCCCGCGTATTTTTGGCCGGCGCACCCTCGCTGACCGCATGAACGACCACACGCTGATACGGCGCAATTTCGAATGTCCAAAACTGGAAGGCTCCCGTCTGAACCAGATTTACAAGGAAGCCCCAATTCTGATTATCCCGCCATTCCCCGGCGGTGAGAAGCCCCGCTGCCGGCTCGATCTGCGGAACTTCCTCCTGTTCCGGCGGTATCGCTATATCGGATTTTTCACTGGACATCACGGAACTGCTCTCACTTACCGGTGCCGAATCCATGGCCATTCCCCCCGCCATTGCATCCATCGGCTCCGCGAACATCAGTCCGTCCCCTTCTTCTGCTCCCGTGTCCCCCGATGAGGCAGGCTTCATTGTCGAGTCGGACGCAAGACCGGAGAGCTTCTCCCCGCTGCTCCCCACGCCGTCCGATGACATATTTTTCTCTGCGTCTCCGCAGCCGGCAAACACCATTGCCACAGCAAGCACTCCTGCAAGCCATTTTTTGCTTCCTGATTTTCTGTTTTTCAATCCTCTTTTTGTCATCACGCACCATCCTTTCTTACACATTAGACGACCCTGCCTGCGAAAAGGTTCCGGAAATTGCGGAAGTGAAAACAGTTTGAGTTTCCGCGTTTTATATTTCGGGTCGGAAGGGACTGTTCTTTCTGCGAAGGAATGTTAAAAAACGCCGGC
>CAMWWR010000305.1 GCA_947178045.1 uncultured Clostridia bacterium | reverse complement strand
TCGGAGGAGCGATCGGGGCAAAGTCCATCGATCTGATCGCTGAGATCGGCAGCGAGGCGGGCGACAGGAAGGGAAAATTAGCGAAAAGTCCCGTGAACCTTGGAAATATTCCGCTGCTTATGAACCAGAAGGAATTTGAGCTGAAGCTCAACACCTACGAGAATGAGTTTTCTGTAAAGTATATCGCCTCGCTTCCGTTCATCACCGACGACGCGGCTTTCGGCCTGAAGCTCGGCTGGAAATGGGGGGATAAATCCGATCCCGGCTTCCATGTCGACGAGGTGATGCTGTATGCCGATTTTGACGTGCCGATGAAGGCCGGTCCGGTCGATCTCATGTTCAGTGATTTTAAATTCGGGCTTAAGGGGATGACCGACAGTAACCCTACTCTGACGGGGGGCTTTAACGCGAGTGCCTGGAAGCTGGAATCCGTTTTGCCGGGCATCAGCAAATACCTCGGGGATATGGCGGATGTCAGCGTGCTGTCGGCGGAGGATGCCGAGATCAGTCTTCGGCTGCAGGATTTTTATATCGGAGCGAGCACGACCATCAAGTTGCTGAAATACATTGAGCTCGGAGGCGTGAAGCTCGAGCTCGGAAAATTTGAATATACAAACAAGCTGCTTGGCCTTGACAGCGAAACGGTCACGGGCTTTGCGGCAAAGGTAAACGCAGGGCCTGCCATCCACACGACAAACTGCGATATTTCGATGCAGGGCGCGGTTGAGGTGGCCGCAACGAACCGTGCGCTCGTTATACCGGGCGTGGAAGGAAATATTGATATCGCCGTGAAATGGTGGGTATTTACAAAGGATTTCCACGCACATGGGAAGGCGCTGCTCGGCGTGCAGTTCACGCACGACGGGGACACCATATTCTGTGCGAAGGCAAGCGGCGGAACAAATGTATTTTATATTCAATGGTCGAAGCGGAGGGGTGCGGATGTCGGCTCAAAGAAATTATAAAAAACTGCAGATCGGGATGATGCGCCTGATTGCGGTGCTGTATGCGGCTGCTCTGACGGTTCATGGGGCGGCTCCGGCGACCGTGAGAGCGGCGGAGCAGACGGCGGATATTTTTTATCTCACCGAGGCTGCGAATATGGCGGTTACGATATACTATGATGTGGAAAAGCCGGAGATTTCATTTGTCGCGCCCAACGGCACGGTCTATTCCGAAGCCGATCTGACGTTTGAGGCAGGGGAGGGAGCCGTCTGCTATTATATCCCGAACGCCATGACGGGCCAATGGCGGATGAATTATGACAAAGGGCCGAACGGCGAACTCGATGTGAACTGGGCTCCGTATGTCAATGCGATCCGGATAGAGGAATTCACCTTCACTCCCGTCGCGGAGGGCGACCAGAGAACGGAGGCTGCCTTTCGCGTGACCGGCGCAGTCGAGGGCAGGTATCATTATGCCATATACGCCATCGTTACGGACGCGGACGGAAGTATTTCCGGAAGAAAGGAGCTGGCGCAGGGCAGCGGAACGCTGAATCGCACCGAGACCGTCCGTGTGCGGCTGTCTGAGCTTCTGACGTATGACAGGTATCGCCTTTATCTTGAGGTATGGCGCGACGATCACGGGCTTGAGGCGAGCGACGCTGCGGCGGCCGACGGGACGTTTTCGATTGTCAGCCCGGATGCCGCCGGGCCGATTGAGGATATTTATGCTGAGATAGACCTGACTGAAAACATTCTGACGGTTGACTGGAGTGCGTTCGCCGTCCGGTGCGATGAATATGTGATCGGCATTTTTGACGCCGCGGACGACGGCGAGCCGCTGTACGCGAATTCCTTTTCCTCTGATATTACGCAGACCGCCGTTTCGATTCCGGCAGGGGTCCGAAGGCTTCGGGCAGAACTGACCTATATCCGAAACGGGAGAGTTTCCAGGACGCTGAAAAAAGAAATTCCGGCCGCGGGCAGCGCGGAGTTTACCGTTCGGGCGTCCGGCACAATTTCGCAGACACAGACACTGATCGGCTATACTGTGCCGGGCAAGATCACTGCCGTGGTTGCCGTGAACGGCGAGGAGCAGCAGATATCGCTGTCCGGTACGGGAGATTTTTCCGTCAATCTTGAGGATTTCGACAATGAAATTCGCATTTCCTACTCGGATACGGATGAAAATACGGTCTATGTAATGAACTTTTCCGTCAGTGTGGATATGATTGCGCCCATCCTGCTGCTGCCGGAAAACGATGTGACGCTGTTTGTTGAGGCCGATACCTTCGAGCTCGCCGGGGCGACAGAAGCAGACTGTACTGTTACGGTGAACGGCGCGGCTGCTGAGCTCAATGCGGACGGCACTTTTTTGTATTCTCTTACCCTCGCCGAGGGAGATAACGAATTTATTGTAAATTCCCGTGATTCTGCGGGAAATGTCGCCAGCCAGCTTATCATTATACACCGGCTGGAATCGTCAGAGACGTCGGGAAGCGCCGCTTCGCTGCAGTGGGAAAAATATCTTCCGCTTATTTTATCGTTTCTTGCGAGCGTACTGCTCCTTGTTCTGGTATTTGCTTTTTCTCATATTTATGAGAAAAACAGGTCGATTTCAAGAGGGTTTGCCGTGGCTGCGTTGCTGCGCAACGGCTCTTTTACTGTACTTGTTCCCGCATTGGGGGCTGCGGGGTATTTCGCCTGGCAGTATTTCACACTTGACAGGCTTGTGACATCCGAGAAGCTGTTCGACGTTGCGGAGGAGTCTGTATCTGCCGCCTACGATGCGCTCCGGAAACACACCCTGTATGGCAGGGCTTTCTTTGCCGGAATCATTGTTTCTGCAGCTGCGGCCGTGCTGTTTACCGCGTGTCTGTTCCTTGCCCGCAGATTGAAGCGCAGGGCCGATGTGCGAAAAGCTGAGGAGGAATATATTTGCCGTAATTGCGGGGAAAAATATGATGAGCCGGTGAAATTCTGCAGTAAATGCGGAAATAAAATGGAAATGCCGGATAAGCCGTGATCGTACAGTAACGGATATACGATATACAACGGGTTTCAGCAAAAAAGAAGAATGCCGGTAAGCCGCTGCCCTCCGGGCTTCGGCTTCTGCATATAAATCAAAAAGGAAATGGGGGATATGATATGAGAAAGGTAAACGGGATGCTGAAAAGAGGCGCTGCAAACGCAGCAGGAGCTTATTGGAGGGCAGTGCGAAGGAGATATTTTCAAGCTGCCTGTTAATGCAGCATCGCAGAGAATTTGCGGGCTGCTGAAAAGGGGTAAGAATGAACGAAAACCTTATTTATGCAAATTCTCTTTCCAAGGAATATCAGGTAAAGAATACGGAAGAGGGCAATTTTTTTCAGAGAATGTTCAAGGGGGCCGGAAGACATTCGGTTCAGGCGCTGCGGGGTGTTTCCTTCTCGATTTGTGAGGGGGAATTTGTCGGGCTGGTCGGAAAC
>CAMWWR010000304.1 GCA_947178045.1 uncultured Clostridia bacterium | reverse complement strand
CTTTGAAACTTTTTAGAATTTCAAGGTTGTTTCATTGTTCAGTTATCAAGGTTCACTGCCCGGAATCCTTATTTTTCAAGGCTTCACAGGTTTTGCCGACGCTGCATTTTCTTTCCTTGACCGCGTCAGCAAAAGTGATTATAGCACCGGTCAGTCGCATTGTCAACACTTTTTTCAGAAGTTTTTTTAAAAATTTTGCATATTTTTTGGGCCGCTATATTTGGTGTTTTTCCAACTGTTCTCCTACCAGATATCGCGTACCGGTTTTGCAATACGGAAGGCCCGCGGGACAGTCCAGACATTCAAAAGCTTCTTTTGGCCGCCCGATAATTCTCTAAACCTTCCAAATACTCCTTCACCTTCTCCAAATCCTCAAAAATTCCGGCCGAGATCTGCCGCGCTTCCTCGTCCGGCTGCCAGAGATCCGGCACCATGATCGGCATACAGCCTGCCCGGTGCGCGGAAATCAGCCCGTTCCTGGAATCCTCCAGCGCGTAGCATTCACGGGGAGGCATCCCTAGCTGCTCGCATGCTGCAAGATAGATATCCGGCTCCGGCTTTGACCGCTCTATCATGTCGCCGCAGACAACCACTTCGAAATACTCAAAAACCCCGGCATCCCGCAAATGCTGTTCCACCTCCCAGCGCGGCGAGGACGACGCCACAGCCAGCCTGTACCCTTTCTCCCGCAGATAATCCAGCAGCACATACAGCCCCCGCTTTACCGGAACCCTGTTATTCTCATAATAATCGGCGAGATATTGCTTCGTATATATGCGCAGCGCCTCCGGGTCATACCCGTCCCCGAATTCCTGTCTCCAGACCTCCAGGGATTCCTTCCTGTTCAGCCCGAGCGTTTTCAGGGTCATGTAGCCGGCCCTGCCGATGCCGATCTTCTCTCCGGCATAATCCCACGCCGCCACAAAGACCCGCTCCGTGTCAAACATCAATCCGTCCATATCAAAGATTACTGCCCTCATCGTTTTCCCCTTTACAAAAAATTATCCGTCCTGCCGGCTATGGCAAAAGCTTCGACAGATCGGTCACCTTGCCGAGCAGCAGATTATTATTGTACAGAAAGCTAAGAAAGCCACTTTCATTCACGAGCTTCATCAGATTTCTTCCGGCCTCCGTCCCCCCGAATGCAGTGAGAACAATGCAGCAAACCCAGATCACGAGGAGCGCATTCACTGCGCCCGCCGCCAGACCAAGCAGGTGGTTCGCCTGGTTGAGCAGCGGCAGCTTGCTGATCAGGTCAAGACTGAAGCACAATATCTTGAGCAGGACGAAAACAACAAGGAAGGTCACTACAAATGAAAGCGCACTGACAACCATGCAGGCAAAATAGTTGCAGAGATATTCCCGGAAGGTGCTGACGCCGAGCGCGTCGTAATAAGCCGAGCTGTTATTTTCGAGCAGCGATTTCCGAAGGCTTTCCGGCAGCGGAAGGGATTCGAGGAACTTTTCCTGCACGCTTTTTGTGCCTTCCCCCTGCTGCTCCGGCTTTTTTCCCGCCTCCCCCTTCACATCTCTTCCGTCGCCGCTTTCGAAGGGCAGGACGGCGCTCACTTTATCGGCAAAATATGTGATCACCTTCTCGTTGGACTGCAGCTGCTTTGTCACGATCGGACTGATCAGCGCGGTCAGGAGCAGCGCCGTAATCATCGAAAAGATTGAAAACACTGTTTTGATCAGACCTCGCTTCATTCCGTACAGCGCGTTTCCGACCAAAAATACAATTACCAAAATGGATAATACATTCATCAATTAAGCCTCCGTTTCAAAAGTTTCTATTTCTGGCGTTTCAGCCGGATCGTATCCGCCTGAGCATCCCCGATCATTATGTATTTTTCACGGTCGTCAACGCGCAGTACCTGCCGCACATTTTTAGAAAAGCTCATGTGGAACTTCAAAGCGCCGTTCTGTCGAAGCACCGTCAGCTCCTGCCCGCCGTAAAGCACGATGTCTTCACCCGCCGTATAAATTCCGCTGTAGTCATATTCCAGCGGAATATCCAGTATCCTTTTGGCCTTGTCCACCCGGTACAGCAGCAGCTGCTCCTTTGCTCCCGCTTCTCCCTTCAGCACTACTCCGACGCGGGAACTGCTGTAGAATATGCTGTGTATCGGACGGTCAAACGGCTCCGTCATCAATACCTTCGGAATCTCCGTCATCTGGTAGAGCACGATCCCGTCATCCTTGCCCACAAGAACCGTATCGTTCGTGATAAAGGCAACCTCGGGCACGATTGCCTCAAAGGAATACGAGCCAACCATATTGTCGACATGATTCTGCCCCACCTCGCCGAAATTATAAAACGTGACCCAGCTCTGAAGCTTGCCGCTCTCCATTGACAGATAGGAGGTGACCAGCTTCCTCCCGTCCTGTGACAGCGCCATCGTTACCGGGAAACCGTTGCTCTTCGTCATTTCCATAATATCCACAAGCGACGTACTGCTGCCCGGCTCATACAGATAAATATGATCCCTGTCGTCCTCCGTCGCCAGCACCGCCGTCACCCCCTGCGCCGCGACCTTGATTCCGGCCAGCTTTCCCGCCACGGAAAAGCTGCTGATATTGCCCTTGCCGTCAATAATGTAAAACTGGCCGTTCCCTTTGTCCGCAACCGCAGCATAAGGCTCGCACACAGCAATGATCGGATTTTTCAGGTTATAGGCGGCATTCCAGAGCTGCTTCCCATCCGCCGTATACGCCCGCGCTCCGTCCCGGTCATAAACGATATAGCCCTCTTCGTACGCGGCATAACGCGCGGAGCTTCCTGCGGACAGCTCTTCGGAATGCACGATTTCATAATCATTATACGCCTTCTCCCGCCTTCGGCTCCAGAACATAAGCAGGATCGCCGCAGCCGCCGCGGCAAGTAAAAATACCGCGGGCAGCAAGGCTTTTTTTCTCTTCTTCTGCTTGTCCTCGTCCAGCTGAGCAGAGCGTAGTTTTCTGTTGAACTGCTTCACAATTAACCTCTCTCCCGCATATCGCAGGCCCGCCGCGATATGTATCAATACACAGCTCAAAAATCCGGAATTTTCAAGTCTGCGCGCCATGCCTCTTCAATAAATAAGGCGAAAAAGCCATGCTATCATTATATTATAGCATGACTTGTTTCAAAAGGCACTAATTTTTTCGATGCTTCGGTGAATATGCTCGGCGCAGGCTATGGCACAAGA
Organism: uncultured Clostridia bacterium; assembly: GCA_947178045.1. GTDB lineage: Bacteria > Bacillota > Clostridia > Lachnospirales > Lachnospiraceae > RGIG4057. The sequence continues at coordinate 232 of CAMWWR010000304.1, read as the reverse complement.
AGCTCCTGATAGGCAAAAATGAGATTCTCGTTGTTGATCTGGTTCAGTCCCTTGATAAATTCCAGATTGTCCAGATTTCCGTAACGCCGCATACAGATTCCGACCAGTGTATCCCCCGGCTGAACAATGTACAGCGTATATTTTGAAGGAGCGATCTCCTGCCCGGACGCTTCCTTTTCCGGCTCGGTCGGCGGCGGCTGCGGCGGAATACTCGGCTCGGCCACATCTCCCA
>CAMWWR010000303.1 GCA_947178045.1 uncultured Clostridia bacterium | reverse complement strand
GTGCAGCATTCCCGCCAATGCCAGCAGCCCGCAGAATATTGCCAGCACCGCCGTCAGCACAATGAAAACAAGCAATATCCCCGCCGCTCTTTTTTTCGCCCTGTCCGCCTCCCGCTCCGGCCGAAGTCCGAACAGCCGCCGGAGTCCGCGCTCCGTCCATTCAATTATTTTCCCGATGCCCCGCACCGGATGCCACAGCCAGTGCGGATCGCCGAAAATCAGATCCAGCAGGCTTCCGACACAGATTACTAAAATACGTTCCTTCATTCGTTTATCTCCGCAATGTGCTCCAGCGTCAGCCTTCCCGTCCCTTTATCCCAGGATACCTCCGCGGCATAGCCGCTCCCGTTTCCTGTCTGCCAGTCATAATAATCCCTGTGAGGATCGGAAAAGCGATCGAGGATTGCCATGATCGTGCCTCCATGTACCACGAAGAAAAGCTGCCGATCCGATTGCCTTTCCAGCTCCGGAGCAATCACTCCGAGAAATCCTCCGACGCACCTGTCCTGAAATTCGCGCTTTGTCTCCCCGCCGGGAAAACCGCACTCTCCGCCGGAATCCAGAAAGCGCTGATAGTCCGGACGGCCGTTCAGCTCCACATAATTCATGTCCTCGAACTCCCCGAAATCACATTCCCTGAGCGCGTCCACCACGATCTGCTCCTGCCCGGGAAAAAGGATTCCTGCAGTCTCACGGCACCGCAGCAAAGGGCTCACATACAGAACATCCGGACGGACAATCCCCTCCGCCGCAGCTCCCTTTGCCCGAAGGCTTTCCCTCGCCTGCTTTGTAAGCGGCTCATCCGTCCGCCCTACATACCTGTGCTCCTCATTTCCTCTGGTCCGTCCATGCCGGAGCAAATATACCTTCACACTCACGGCTTTATGCTCCTTCCGATCCCGCACACAACCCGGATCACCTTCTCTGCCCGCTCTGCAAGATAACCTCCCACCCGGCCCACCTGCTCCCGCCAGGCGCGCTCAAAGGCATCCACCGGCACCAGGCCGCTGCCCACCTCATCGCAGATAATAATCAGCCCCTCCTCCGAAAGCGGAAGCTTTTTTACCTCTTCCAGCGGTTCCAGTCCCTGCTGCATCTGAAGCCGGATCGTCTCGTGATACTGGTTGATTATCCGATGCGCATCCGGAAAGCAGCTTTTTGCATAGTCCGTCTTCCCCTGAAACGCTCCTCCTACAATAAATATCATTCCTATTCCCCTTTCCATCACGGACTATCTTTCCGGCACAGACAAGGAAGCGCTGATTAAATATCGCTTCCTCTGCATCTGCATGCACAGCCGCCTCTCACGGCCCCAGCCTTGAAGCAAATACGATTCCAGCCAGAATTCCCAGCTCGCATATCTGCAGGAAATATCCTGCCAGATCCCCGGTGGTTCCTCCAAAAACCTTATATGCCATACGGCGGTACCAGACAAAGCACAATAACCCGATGGCCAGACAAGTCAGCCCGTAACGGGGACTGACCGCCACCATTACAGCGGCGCAGACGGCAAGCTCCAGAAAAAGAATCCACTTTACCGAACGGCGGGAGGCATTGGCACTGGTTGCCGCCATCCCATCCTTTTTCGCTTTTTGGAAAAAAATCACGGACAGCGCACTCAAAATTCGTGAAAAAACATAGCCCATGGCCACACTGAGGATTTCCTTCGTTCCCACCTCACAAAAAAAAGCCGCGCTCAGAAACAGATATCCCATGCTGTAAATACAGGCGAACGCACCGATATGCGGATCCTTCAAAATTTCCAGCCTTTCCTCCCTGCTTTTCCATGAATTTTTCGCATCCGTGGTATCTAAATATCCGTCCATATGAATACCGCCGGTCAGGATCACGGGAAGCACTGCCAGCACCAGCGCCCGGGATATTTTTTCAAATTTCAGAGCGTCCAGTCCAAAATAAACGCCCGCGCTGCACAACCCCAGCACGGCTCCAACCAGGGGGAAAAAGCACATGCTGTATCTCATCCCCTTCTCATTCCACTCACACTGCGGCATGGGGATTCTGGAATATGTGGAAAATGCAATAATCAATGACCGCATAAAAGCTCCTCTCCCTTGTATATGACCGGTATCGTGAATACCACCTCCGCCACGGCCGCCGCCCGCGCCGCAAGTTCGGCATTGAGTTTTCCCAGAAGCTCCCGGTATTTTTCCGACTCGGCATCGTACCGCACTCCGTCCGAGAACACCTCGTTTGTCACCACCACCAGCGCACCCGCCTGCTCTGCCAGCGCCAGCAGCGGCTTCACTATCGCCTCCTTAAGCTGCTGTTCTGCCTTCGCTCCCCGATCTTTTATCCCGCCCTCCGGCAGATACATCTCATTGGCCAGCAGATTTGACATGCACTCCAACAGCAGCACATCCTTCCGACCTGCCCGGATGCCCGCGAGACCGCAGGGGCATTCAATCGTGGAAAATCCCTTGCCCCGGCGCATCCGGCGATGTCTGGCGATCCTCTCATGGCTCTCGCCATCGTACGGGTACATGGTCGCCACATAGTAGAGCGCCTCCTCCCCGGGACACAGCGCCTGCTTAAGCCGCACTGCCATATTCTCCGCATACTCCGATTTGCCACTGCCGCTTCCTCCCGTGATCAGGTACAGCATTCCCGTCCTCCCTTCTGTCTGACAACCCGGACCTCCGGTTTATGCCCGCGCATTTCTCTGATACGCCTCGATCGCATAATCCTCAAAGCTCCCCATGCCGGCATAGACCTCCACTGCCATATCCAGCAGCGGGAAAAGCGCCATCGCCCCGGTGCCCTCGCCCAGATGCATTCTGCCGTGAAGAATAGCCTCGACGCCGAGTGCTTCCAGCGCAAGCTTTCCGGTCGCCTCCCCGGATACATGGGATGCCAGCAGAAATTCCGGCACCCGGCAATCTATTTCTGCCGCGATAAGGGCCGCAACCGCCGAGATAGCGCCGTCCACGACAATGGGAATTCCATAGTGCACGCCCCCCAGAAAAACGCCCGCCATCATGGCGATTTCAAAGCCGCCTGCCTCCGCCAGAAGCTCCAGCGGCCCTGCCACTCCCTTCTCCTTCACTCTTTCACAACCCCTCTTCACTGTCTCGCGCTTTTTCCAGACGCCGTCGTCATCCAGCCCGGCCCCCCTGCCTGTAACGGCCTCCGCATCCTGCTCCAGAAGCAATGCCGCAAGCGCGCTGGTCGGCGTGGTATTGCCGATGCCCATCTCTCCCGTGGCAATGATGGTATAACCCCCGGCCTTCAGCTCACCCACCAGCTCCTGCCCCGTCTGCAGCGCCTGCCTGCACTGCTCCGGTGTCATTGCCGCCTCCCGGGCAATATTTCCGCAGCCCCTGCCAAGCTTCCTGTCGACCACAGCTCCCGGCACAAGCCGCTTTTCCGGATAATGCGGACCGTCGATTCCCGCATCAACGGCATACACG
>CAMWWR010000302.1 GCA_947178045.1 uncultured Clostridia bacterium | reverse complement strand
AGGTGGTGGAGCGCCCGGCCTCCGTTGTGAAGGAACTTGTGGAGAATGCGGTCGCCGCAGGCGCAAGCTCCGTGACGGTGGAGATCCGGGAGGGCGGCATCGGCCTGGTCCGCGTGACGGACAACGGCGCGGGAATTCCGCGGGAGGAGGTGCGAACGGCCTTTCTCCGCCACGCGACGAGCAAGATCACGACGGCGCTCGATCTTCTGACCGTAAACAGCCTGGGCTTCCGCGGCGAGGCACTCTCGAGCATTGCCTCCGTCGCCATGGTCGAGCTTGTGACGAAAACGCGGGAGGAATTTACCGGCAGCCGGTATGTGATCGAGGGAGGGCAGGAGAAGGAGCTCGCGGAGGTCGGTGCGCCGGAGGGCACGACCTTCCTTGTGCGCAGCCTGTTTTACAACACGCCCGCGCGCCGGAAATTTCTGAAAACGGCGATGACGGAGGCCGGCTACATCAGCGATCTGATGGAGCGCTTTGCCATCGCCCATCCGGAGGTCGCCTTTAAATTTATAAACAATAATAAGACAGTGCTGCAGACCTCCGGAAACGGCAATCTCCGCGACTGTATCTATCATATTTTCGGCCGGGAGATCACGGCGGCGCTGCTGGATGTGCCGTGTCCGGCCGGGGATATCCGGGCGGCGGGCTTTGTCGGAAAGCCGGTGATCTCGCGCGGGAACCGGAACTATGAAAATTATTTTATCAACGGGCGGTATATCCGCAGCAATATTATTACAAGGGCGATCGAGGAAGCGTACAAGCCGTATACCATGCAGCATAAATATCCGTTCACGGTGCTGCTGCTCGAAATTCCTCCGAAGCGGATCGATGTGAACGTCCATCCGACGAAGCTGGAAATTCGCTTCGATGACGGCGAGGAGCTGTACCGGCTTGTGTTTGGCGCTGTGCGCGATGCTCTGGCCGGGAAGAATATGATACCGGATGCCGTGCTTTCGGAGAGCCGGAAGGAAAAGCGTGTGTACGCTGCTTCGCCGGAGCCGTTCGAGCACAATCGTCTGACGATGAGCCGCGACGCGCTGCGGCAGCAGGCATCCCAGGTGCGGGAGAAGGCAATCGAGGCGACCCTGAAAGCGGAGCTGTTTGCCGGGGACGGGCCGGAGCCGGAGAAAAGGGCTGGCAGTGAGACGGCACAGGCTGGGGACAGGACGGCGGAGACAGCGCAGGAGCCGGCAGGTGCAGGGATACCGGAATCTGGTCAGGAGCCGAAGAGTGGAATAAAACAGGCAGATGCCGGGAACCCGGAATCAGAGCAGAGGACGGAACAGGACGGAGCCGGAATGCGGAAGCCAGTTCCGGAAACTGAGACCGGCAAGTCCGCCTCTCTTGTGCGCGAGGAATGTGCATATTCTGCCGAAATTCCGAATGGAAAAGCGCCGGAGCCGGAACGACCGCAGCAGCTGTCCCTGTTTGAGGCGGCGGAGCGGACGAAGGAGGCATTTCTGAAAAAGGAGTCGGCGGACCGCTACCGGATCATCGGACAGCTGTTTGCCACCTACTGGCTCGTGGAATTTGAGGAGCAGCTGTTCATCATCGACCAGCATGCCGCTCACGAAAAAATACTGTACGAGCGCACCGTGCGCCGGATGAAGGAGAAAGCGGGGCAGGGCGGCCTGTCGCAGCTGCTTGCCCCGCCGGAAATACTTTCCCTCTCCATCCGCGAGGCAGAGGTGCTCCGGCGCTATCAGGAGCATTTTGAGGCGCTCGGCTTTGAAATCGAGGAATTCGGAGGCAGGGAATATTCGGTGCGGGCGGTTCCAGTCGAGCTCTACGGCGCGGACGGACGGGCCCTTTTGACGGAGCTGCTTGACACGCTGCTCGACGAGCCGCCGGGCGGCGCGCCGGATATGATCCTTGACCGCATTGCCGCAATGTCGTGCAAGGCGGCGGTCAAGGGAAATATGACGCTGTCCGAACCGGAGGCAAAAGCCATGCTCGACGAGCTTTTGCTGTTGGAAAATCCGTTCCACTGTCCGCATGGCAGGCCGATTATTATTTCCATGACAAAGCATGAGATAGAAAGAAAATTCAAGCGGATTGTGAACTGAGGCGGGAGAAATTTTAAGGAAACGCTGATTCAATCAGCGTTTCCTTAAAAGACCGTGAATCAGGAAAGGAAAATTCCGGCGAATTGCAAATGGAGGCAGGATAGGAATTCAGGGCTTCGGGAAAATTGAGACGGAGAATATTCAGGATTCCGGGGAGGATATTTATGCAGGAACACAGATCGTTGGATTTTACGGGGGAGCGCCGCCCGCTGATCGTGCTGACCGGCCCGACCGCGGTCGGGAAAACAAAGCTTTCGCTCTCGCTGGCAAGGGCGGTGAACGGGGAAATTATTTCCGCGGACTCCATGCAGGTATATCGCGGCATGGATATCGGCACGGCGAAGATTGCGCGGGAGGAGAGAGAGGGAATTCCGCATCATCTGATCGACGTGCTCGAGCCGGAGGAGGAATTTAATGTCGTGCTTTTTCAGAAGCTTGCGGGGCAGGCAATGGAGGGGATTTATTCGAGAGGGCGGATCCCGGTGCTCGTCGGAGGGACCGGGTTTTATATACAGGCGGTGACGAACGCGGTCGATTTCACCGAATCCGAAACGGATACGGAATACCGCAGGCAGCTGGAGCAGCTTGCGGCGGAACGCGGAGCGGCGGCGCTGCACGAGCTGCTTGCGCAGGCCGATCCGGCAGCGGCGGCACAGATCCATGAAAACAATATCAAACGGACGATCCGGGCGCTTGAGTATCACCGCCAGACCGGGGGAAAGATATCGGAGCACAATGCCCTGCAGCGCTCGCGTTCGTCGCCCTTTGAGCTGTACTATTTTGTGCTGACTGCGCCTCGGGAGGTGCTCTATGAACGAATCGACCGAAGGGTGGATGAAATGCTGGCCGCCGGGCTCTGCGACGAGGTGCGCAGGCTCAGGGAACGCGGCTGTGCGCGGTCGCTTGTTTCGATGCAGGGACTCGGCTACCGGGAACTGTTTGCCTGGCTGAAGGGAGAGCTGACACTTGAGGAGGCGGCGGACCGGATCAAGCGGAATACGAGGCATTTTGCCAAGCGCCAGCTGACCTGGTTCAAGAGGGAAAAGCAGGTGATCTGGCTGGACAAGTCAGAGTTTGGCTACGACGACGAAAAAATTCTTGAGGAGATCTGCGGCAGGCAGCTGCCGGGGAGCTGGAGCGCTTCCTGAAGAGAGAAAAATAAAGAATCTTTCAACGGGCAAGTTTGTGTCTGCGCTGCATCCACAAACTTACAAACGAACAAAGTTCGTTTTGATGCGCAAGAAGCAGCGCAGAAATGAGGGAAATGATGAGTAAAAAAAATGATACTCAGGGGGATGTAAAGAAACTGAAGGAGATCGCCGAAGCAGAGCCGGTGCGGAGAAAATCGCTGCTGACGCCGAAGGAATA
>CAMWWR010000301.1 GCA_947178045.1 uncultured Clostridia bacterium | reverse complement strand
CGCGGGAGGCGCGCAGATGTTCGCGTTCAACTCCAACAGCGAGCTGCTCCAGGTCGGCAGCCGGAACGTCAAGGCGGTGAAGGAGATGCTGGCCTCGATGCGGATCCGCCTGCTGGCGGAGGATACGGGCCTGAATTACGGGCGAACCATCGAGTTTTATCCGGAGACCGGCGATCTTCTGATCAAGGCCGTCGGGAAGCCGCCCAAAACAATATAACCGCGGGCATGGGGGAATTCTGATGAAAAAGCAGCATAATATATCAACAATCATCATGTTGCTCGCGGGAGCGGTCACCGTTCTCTGCGGCCTGCTGAAGGGGGCGGCGCTTCTCACGATCCTGGGCGCACTGCTCGACGTTCTGATTATTTTTCTGATCGTCGGCAGAATCGTGGAGAAGATCATTTCCAAAATGAATGCCTCGGCCGAGGAGGCGGCCAGACTGGCGGAGGAAGAGGCAAAAAGGGCGGCGGCCGAGAAGGAAGCTGCGGAGCGCGGGGAAGCGCTCGAGGAACAGACGGAGGAAACCGGAGAAGGACAGCAGGCTTAACAGAAACGATATTTTCCGGCTGCGGCGGGAGGAGAGCCCGCACCGTGACAGCCGATTAGAATGGAGCAGGCGATGGATACGGATGCAAAGCAAAGGCTATGGGAGGAATACAGTAAAAATCGGACCGGGGAGCTCCGCGAGCGCTTGATTCTGGAGTATGCGGGGCTTGTGAAAATCGTTGCGGGCAAGCTGAGTATGTATCTCGGCTACAATGTGGAGTATGACGATCTGGTCGGGTACGGTACCTTCGGCCTGATCGATGCGATCGACAAATTTGATTATGATAAGGGTGTAAAATTTGAAACGTATGCGTCGCTGCGCATCCGGGGAGCAATTCTGGATCAGATTCGAAAGATGGACTGGGTGCCGAGAACTCTGCGGCAGAAGCAGAGAAGGCTCGACGCAGTCTACCAGAAGCTCGAGACAGAGGCGGGGCGTATGGCGACCGACGAGGAGGTCGCGAGGGAGCTTGAGATATCCGTGGAGGAGCTGGAGAGCTGGCAGGCACAGACCCAGATCGGCGGTCTTGTTTCTCTCGACGAGTATATGGAACAGGGCGAGCCGAAGATCGACAGCCAGGCGAGCGAGGATTATATTCAGCCGGAGCGGGTGGTTGAGCGGAAGGAACTGAAGGAAATACTGGCCAAGACATTAAAGGAACTGACGGAAAAGGAACAGAAGGTAATATATTTATATTACTATGAAGATTTGACCTTGAAGGAGATCAGCGCGATTCTTGAGGTATCCGAATCGAGGGTTTCACAGCTTCATACAAAGGCGCTGCAGAAAATGAGACTGAAGCTGGGCGGCAACATGGATTTGTTTTTCGGGTAAGATAGTAAGAATTTCGGAACCGACAAGAAAGGGGTATGACGATGGCGAACAGGGCGGCATATTTTCGCCTTACAATAAAAGAGGACGGCACATATCTGATGCTCTATCCGGGTGAGGATATAAAGCGTCCCGACCTGCGGGATATTGATGAATATCTCCGCTGGAAGAATATTGAATATGACAGAGAGGCAGTGGTAAAGGCTGTAAGTGGGTTTACGGCCTTTTGCTGCGTAAAAATAAGCCCGAAGCAGGCCGCGCCGCAGGATGAATCGGTGCGCGTGACGATCAATGAAGCGCGGAGCCAGGCGGTCGGACGGTTTTATCCGGCTTCCGATAACGGAAAAAAGCTGAGCCGGGATGATATCATAAGCAGTCTGCTGCTCGCCGGCGTGAAGTACGGCGTTGCCGTAGAGGAGCTGGATTCGTTTCTGGAGGATCCGCAGTACAGCACGGATTATGTTCTGGCGAGAGCGCTTCCGCATGAGGAGGGAAAGAGCGCGTCCATCACCTATCATTTTAACACTGATTTATCCAGAAAGCCGAAGCTGAACGAGGACGGGAGCGTGGATTTTCATCAGCTCGAGACGCTGAACCCGGTGCATGAGGGAGACTGCCTTGCGACGCTGACGCCGGCAATTCCGGGAAAGCCGGGGATCGATGTTACCGGAAGGGTGATCCGGCCCGCGAATGTAAAGCGGATCGTGCTGAAGCAGGAAAAGAATACGAAGGTATCGGAGGACGGCTGCCATCTGCTCTCCCTGGTCGACGGGCATGTGTCGCTGATTTCGGGAAGCATCTTTGTGTCCAATAATTTCGAGGTTCCGGCCGATGTGGACGCCTCGACCGGCGATATTAATTTTGAGGGAACCGTCATGATACGGGGCAATGTGCTGACCGGCTTTATCGTGCGGGCAAAGGGCGATATCATCGTGGACGGCGTCGTGGAGGGCGCGGAGCTGTACGCCGGCGGGCAGATTATTCTCAAGCGGGGCATTCAGGGGATGGAGCGCGGCAAGCTGAAAGCGGAGAGCAACGTGATCGCGAAGTTCATCGAAAACGCGGAGGTATATTCCGGCGGCTATATCGAGACGGACGCGATTCTGCACAGCAAGGTGACGGCGCGCGGTGAGGTGATCGCATCCGGGCGGAGAGGGCTGATCGTGGGCGGCGAGACCCGTTCCGGCAGCGGGATTTCCGTGAAGACGGCGGGCTCCACGATGGGGACGGCGCCGCTCATGGAAATCGGCTGCGCACCGGAGCTGATGGCGGAGTATCGCAGGCTCAGCGAGGAACTGCCGAAGATGGAGGCGGAGCTGGAAAAGGTCCCCAAGACGTACTCGCTGCTCAGCAGGCGGGTGAGGGCAGGGGAGCAGCTGGGGCCGGATAAGCTGGAGCTGATGAGGACGACCTGCCAGTCGAAGCTGCGGCTCGGACAGGATATCAAGCAGTCCATGGACCGCATGAACGAGCTTCAGGAGCAGACGGAGGAGCAGTCCGGCGGCTGCATCCGCGTCAAGGGAGTGATCTATCCGGGCGTCAAGGTGATCATGTACAATATCACCTATCATGTCAGATCGGCAATGCAGTACTGCCGGCTGGTGAAGGAGCGCGCGGACGTGAAAATGATAGAATACTGATCGGCTCTGAACAAGGCGGAGAAGCCCGAAGCTGAGTTTCGGGCAGGGAGGAGGCGGAATTATGGCAATTACACCAATTGAGACGGCGGCGTTTCTGCCGAAATCACAGGAGGCTTCCTTTCAGAAGCAGACGGAGGTGCAGCGGCCGGTGCACGAGCAGACGGTTCTCGGCACCGCGATGCAGCAGAAGGAGCGGACGGACAGCTCCCGCACGGTTATGACAGCCAAATCCGACCAGTCGGAATACCGCTATGACGGCAGCTCAGGCAACGGCAAGGGCATGCTCTACAAAAAGAATAATCCGAAGAAGGATAAAAAAAAGGAACAGCAGGGAAGCGGCCGGGGCGGCGGAGGGTTTGACATCCGGATCTAGGGAAACTTATGCGTGCCGGAGGCTCGCAGATGGGAGCATACATGACAGGATATGAG
>CAMWWR010000300.1 GCA_947178045.1 uncultured Clostridia bacterium | reverse complement strand
GGCAGCCATGGAAATGGCTGCCTTTTTCCCTGGCGCGCAAAAATCTGTTTTTGTCCTTTTTTCGAAAATTGCCTCAGTGACACAGTTTTGCCAAAGGAGCGTGATAAAATCGACGCAGAGCCTTATAAATGTTCCATTGAAGGAAGCTTTCATACGGATACACGGAGGTACGATAGAATGTATAAATGGAGAAAGAAAGCAGCGGCAGGAGTAATTTTATTCCTTTTATTTCAAAATATTCTCGGCTGTCTTCCGGTCGGCCTGTTTGCTGGGAGCGGAAAGGATGCCGGTGGGGGAAGCAAGGCGGAAGAAGGAGTAATTTCCGCTTATGCGGCACCCGGCGACCCAACGGGGACACCGACACCGGCTGCGACGCCGGGCGCAGGTGATCCGTCGCCTACCCCCGTGCCGTGGTGGGGAGAAGGGGAGGCGCCTGAATTCTACATGATCAATGATTCCCAGCCGATCCTGAACGGACAGGAAATCAGGCTGGAAACAAAGATCAAGAAGATCGGTATCGGTAACAGGATGGGCTATTTCCCGGCGGATGCAGTGCTGGCCTGGCAGCAGTATGATGCCAGAATTATCAGCATCAAGAGCGAGGGCACAGAGGGCGGAGCGGGAGCGTACACCGTGGAGCTGGAAGCGGTCGGCCCGGGCTATACCTCTCTCGCTGCGACGATCACCTATCAGGGCAAGGTCTACTATATCAACTGTCAGATCCATGTGCCGCTGGAGCTGCTGGAGTCGACCGGGCAGATCAACAGTTCGACGCCCGCGCCGAACCGGGATCCTTCCATTAATCTCGGTATGCTGGATTCCCTGAAATGGGGGGAGACGGAGAATAAAAAGACGATACAGCTGAGGCTGGAGGATCCGAATTATTCGCATTACCTTCCGATGTTCAAATATGTGAACTATGCAGAGAATGTCAACAGCTTCACGGCCAATACAAATCCTCTGATCACGGGGGAGCTGCCGGCGTGGGATTGGGAGTCGTCCAATCCTGAGGTTGTCACCGTCGATCAGTACGGCTATATACAGGCGGTCGGCGCCGGCTATGCGGAGGTCACGGTGACTACGAAGACCACCGTGGATACGAAAAAGGGAGAATCCAAGACCTTTGGTATACTGGTTGAGCCGTCGGTGCAGCTTCCGGATTCGCAGACCTGGAATTTCGGTACGGTGAGGCATACGGCGAACTCCTCTTCTATGACAATACATACGAACGCTCTGATTGCGGACAGTCTGGTGTGGTCTCTCTACCGTGGAACGGCGGAGAGCCTGAGTGTAAATGAAGGGCAGTCCGGAGCTCCGGAGCTGCTCAACCTGGAGAAAAACAACTATATGCAGGTCAATATCAGCAAGATCGGCGACGGTGTGACGCTGTCCGATATGAAAGCTGGTATCTACTGCCTGGTTGCACGTCCGACCGATTTTTATGATATGGGGAATCCTCGCGTCGGAAAGCTTGTTCTCGAGATCACTGTGCCTCTGATTGTTTCGGAGAGCGCCGTGGTTATGAATGTCGGGGATATTTACAACATTCTGGGCAACACAAATACGCTGGATAAAACTCTGTTTTCCTATGTTCTGGCTGACGATCAGACCTGCGTCAAGGTGGAGGACGGCATTGTCACCGGTATGGCGGAGGGCTCGACAAAGCTCACGCTGCAGTACAGGGGGGATAAGGATATCTTCTGGGGAAGACCCGGAAGCTCAGGAGTTTATAAAGACACATACGAGATAAATGTAACGGTTATCGACGGCATCGCGCTCAATATGACTACGGCGACCATTTATACGGACTCGACGCTGCAGCTCAGCCTGAATACATCGAACAACAGCGCGCCGATTACCTGGGTTTCGAGCGACCCGTCCATCCTCACGGTAGACGAGAACGGCCTTGTCAGGGGCGTCAAGGAGGGCAATGCGGTCGTTACGGTTACGCAGACGATCAACGGCGTGACGAAGATGGCGACCTGCCGCATCCGCGTGGTCGGCTCGGTGACGAGCATCAAGCTCGACCCGGAGGAGAAGGATATCGCGATCGGCGACCTGCTCACCATCAACGCGATTGTAACGCCGAAGCTGAATCAGGTGTCGCTGCACTGGGTGACATCGAATGCTTCCATCGTTACAATCGAGCAGAGCGGTGATCTGTCCACGACCGTGAAGGCGGTTGCGGGCGGCACAGCGGTAATCACGGCCATCAATCAGAATAATGTCGTTGTCGGTTCCTGTCTGATCCGGGTAAAGCAGCCGATCGTCTCGATCAAGCTGTCGCAGACGAATGTGACCGTGCCGTTGTCCAGCAAGGAGCTGCTGCTGTATGCGACGATCTCGCCGGACGGGGCAAAAAATGAAGAGATTGTCTGGAAGTCAACCGACCCGAGCATCGCTACCGTCGACCAGTTCGGAAAAGTGACTATCAAGAAGCCGGGCAAGACGTCTATTATCTGCTCCGCAAAGGCGGACGGCAATATATCGGCGATCTGTAACGTTACCGTGACACAGGAGATTGCGGTCAGGGGGATCAAGCTTGACAAGACGGTTCTGAACATGTATGCCGGCGAGACGTACCGCATGACCTATGTACTCAGCCCGGACGATGCAACAAATAAAAATGTGACCTGGATGTCGACGAATCCGGCGATTGCCACGGTGGATGCAAGAGGGCTTATCTCGGCAAAGTCGGTGGGCCAGACGGCGATCATTCTGAAGACTGCGGACGGCGGCTATATGTCGACTTGCCTTGTGAATGTTTCGAAGGTTGCCACGGCGGTAAAGCTGGATATCAATACGCTGACGCTGAACGTGGGGGATTATTACTCTTTCGAGACAACGATCACTCCGGCGGACAGCACGGAGACGACGCTTGTCTGGGAGACCTCGGATAAATCGGTCGCGATTATCAGCAACAAGGGAAAGGTGACGGCAAAGAAGGCGGGCGTTGCGATCATTCTGGCAAAGACGAAGAGCGGCTCCACGGCGTACTGTACCGTTACCGTACAGCAGGGAGTGACCTCGGTAAAGCTGGATTCCCACGAGGAGACGATACGGGTCGACGATGTGATTGAGCTGGTTGCCGATGTGAAGCCGGCGAACGCGACGGTGCAGAAGGTGGTCTGGTCGAGCTCGAACAACAGCGTTGCCTCTGTCGACGACCGCGGGCGCGTGACCGGAAAACATGAGGGTGTGGCCATCATCACCTGTACTTCGGCGGACGGCGGCTATGTCGATTACTGTGCGGTCATCGTCCTGCCTAAGCTGATTGAGATTACGGATATGAAGCTCATACCGGAGTCCTACAGGCTCGGCGTGGGCAAGACCTATAAGCTCGAGGTTGAAGTGAGTCCTTCCGACGCAAGCAATAAGGAGTTCGAGTGGAGCTCCAGCAATCCGAGGGTTGTCACGGTCGATCAGAAGGGCAGGATACGCGGTATTTC
>CAMWWR010000299.1 GCA_947178045.1 uncultured Clostridia bacterium | reverse complement strand
ATGCCGATCGTGTCATGCTTGTCCATCAAAAATGCCAGCTTAAGCTTCGTTCCCACGCCGTCCGTGCCGGACACGAGCGTCGGCTCCTCCATCCCCATGAAGCTCTTCAGCGAGAAGGCTCCGGAAAAACCGCCGATGCCGCCCAGCACCTCGCTTCTCATCGTAGCCTGAACATGCTTTTTCATCAGCTCCACTGCCTTGTAGCCCGCCTCAATATCCACTCCTGCCTTTTTGTAATCCATGATGATCCTCCGTTTCCAGTCAGTCTGACCCGCATCCAGCCTGCGGCCCGGCAATCTTCCTTAATGGACGCCCGGCCTGCTGCTCCGATTAAAAATTTGAACGGGACGTTCACGCTTATTCTAACATAGATTATCCCTTTTGTCTTATACTTTTTCATTGCAAATACTTATTTATGCCGGCCGCGCATCGAAACGGCGGCCGGAAATCAATCCGCCCGCCATCCGGTATTATTTTTCGATTTTTTCTATCACGGCACGGACTGCCGCCGCAAGCTGCGTGTCGTCCGCGCGCTCCACGTTGGAGGAGCTTTTGCCCTCCGGCAGCTCGACAATCACATCCGGTGTAATTCCTACACCGTGGATATTGCGGCCGAGCGGCGTGTAATAGTCGGCGATCGTCATTTTTACCGCCGAACCGTCGCTGAGCGGTATGACGGACTGAACGATCCCCTTGCCGAAGCTCTGCGTGCCGACAAGCGTCGCGACGCCGTAATCCTGCATCGCCCCCGCGAAAATCTCCGACGCGCTGGCGCTCCTCTCGTTGATAATGACCGCCATCGGGATCTCAAACATTTCGCTGTCCGAATTGTAGTCCTCCTGGCGTCCGTGTTTGTCCTTCATGTACACGATCAGCCCCTTCGGAAGGAGCGGATCCAGCATGTCGACCGCGGTGTCCACATATCCGCCCGGATTGTCGCGCAGATCGATGATCAGACCCTCCGCGCCCCATTTCTTCATATCCTCCACGCTCGCCAAAAACTGCTTCGCGGTAACCTCGTCGAACTCCAGCACCGTAATCAGGCCGAGCTTATGCCCGCCTTCCTCGATCCGCTCCGCCGTCACGGTCTCCACCTCGATGAACGCCCTCGTCACCTCAAAATCCAGGTATTCGCCGCTCCGGTACATCGTGATGACGACCTTCGTATTCTCTTCGCCCTTCATCTTCGACACGACAAGATTGACATCCTGCCCGGACACATCCTCGCCGTCCACCTTGTATACGATATCCCCTGCCAGGATGCCGGCCTTCTCCGCCGGGGAGCCGACAAACGGACGGACAATGCTGATGAGCTTCGTGTTCACGTCCTGCTGGACAAGGCAGCCGATGCCGCAGTACATGCCGCTCGAGCTCTCCATCATCTCATTGTACTCCTCCGGAGTATAATAGCACGAATACGGGTCGTTGCAGGCATACAGCAGCGCCCGGTAGATGGCCGTCTGGTACGCCTCCTGCGTCACGCCGTAAAGGAAATAATTGTCGATCAGGCGCATAATATAATTCGCCTTGTCGTCGATCAGATCAGCGCCGCTCGGCCTCAGCAGACCGCCCTTCTTGTTGTTCCCGTCCTCGCTGTCCTGTCCGTCCCCGTTTGTCCCGTCCTCCTGGGAGGCGTTCTGCTTCTGAGGCTCCATTTTTCCTGAAAGCGCGTAGACGCCCGTAAAAATCAGCGCACTGCACACAATGCCGATAATCATTCCGGTTATAAACCTGTTCTTCACCTTATTCCTCGATTCTGCTGCCCCTGCAGCGTTTCATCTTTAACAATTAATTATAGCTCACATATTTCAGCGGGTCAACATAATTCCCGTTTTCCGTTACGGAAAAATGGACATGGGGCCCGGTGGAAATACCGGTGGAGCCGATCAGGGCAATCACCGTCCCCTGCCGTACCTTGTCGCCCACCTTTACCAGCAGCTTGGAGCAGTGCATATAATAGGTCACGATTCCGCCGCCGTGGTCGATGGCCACATAATTACCGCGGCTTGCATTGTAGGTTGCCTCAATGACCGTGCCGGAGAGCGAGGCGACGATCCGCGCGCCGTACACGCCCCCGATATCAAGTCCCCTGTGGTAGGTGCTCGCCCCGGCGATCGGTGCCTTGCGCCAGCCGAAATATGCGTAGATCCTTCCGTCGCCCGGAAGCGGCCATATCATCTTATCGGGATCCGTCTCGTCCTTCTCCACTACACTGTCCGCGGCAGCCAGACGCTTCGCGTCGCTCTCCTTCTCCGCGGCGTCCTTCGCCGCCTGAGCCGCCTTCGCTGCTTCCTCCGCCTTCTTTTTGCGCTCCTCTTCTTCCTTGCGCTTGCGCTCCTCCTCTTCCTTTCTCCTGCGTTCCTCCTCCTCGATCCGCCTGCGTTCCTCCTCCTTGATCTCCTCGATGGAGGCGTCCGCCCGGACGATCTGCTCCGCGTAGTCCGCGAAGGTTTCCTCGTCCATCTCAATCTGCGCCAGATAGATCTGGATCTCCGCGCTCTTGTCCGCGGACAGCTTCTGCAGCGTATCCATATTAAACTCCGCGGTCTCCCTCATAACGCCGAGATTTTCGAGCTCCGCCTCCAGCTGCTGCTTCTGCTGCCCGACGGCAAGCTTCGCCTCCGTGTAGGAGGCCAGCAGCTGTTTGTCATACTCGGTAATCTTCTTCTGGTATTCCAGGCGGTTTAAAAGCTCCGAAAGACTTGTCGCACCGAAAAACAGCTCCAGCACGCTGCTCTCCCCGTTCTCATACATATACTGTATGCGGCGCTTCATCGCTTCATACTGAACCTCCTCGGTCTTCTCCGCCTCCGCAAGCGCAAATCTGGTCATCTCGAGTTCCTTCTCCGCCTCCGCGATCTCCTCGTCCAGCGCGTCGATTTCATCGTTCAGGTCAAGTATCTGTATATCCAGCTGCTCAATATACGCCAGCAGGTCGGATTTTTTCTGTTCATTGTCCTGAATCTGATTCGCTATCTCGTTTTTCTTCCGCTCCAGCTCCTGGCGCTTTTCCTCGGCCTCCCGGAGCTTTTCCTCATAGCTCTGCGCAAACAGCAGCGCGCCGTATGCCGCTCCCGCCGGCTGCCCGGCAAACATTGCCGCCTCCGCAGATACCCCTGCCGGCACACGCGCGGCCGTCCCCAAAAACAGTGCGGACGCTGCCGCAAATACCACCGCCCGATATATCCTTTTCCTCTGCCGTCCCATTGCCTTTCCTCCGTTTCCGTCAGCCCCTACCGAAATTTCCGCAGCTGCCTTTTTAAAGTAAGCCATGTCCCCAGCAGGCCGATGCCAATCCCGATGCCGAACGAGATCGGTACCAGCCTGGAAAAGATCTGCTCCGTATTAAGGAACTGCATGCCGCCTCCGAACACGCTCGCAAATTTGCTGGAAACAAATATCACGATACTCTGATAAAGTACGTACAAAAGCAGGAGCGGTATAGCCGCGCCCACCGTGCCGACCAACGCCC
>CAMWWR010000298.1 GCA_947178045.1 uncultured Clostridia bacterium | reverse complement strand
CGGATACATACCACAATATACCATAGGATTTACCTTTTTATAGCCCGGCAGCGGCTTGCTGCACGGAAAATCCGCATTCGTCACCGTATCGCCGACACGCGTATCCTTCACATTCTTCAGGCTGGCCGTGATGTAGCCGACCATGCCCGCCGAAAGCTCGTCGCACGGCAGAAACTGCCCCGGCGCAAACGTCCCGAGCTCCACGACCTCCGCTGTCGCCCCGGTCGCCATCATGCGGATCGGGGTTCCCCGCCGCACAACACCCTCCTTGATGCGGCAGAAAATGATAACTCCCTTGTAGGAATCGTAGACCGAATCAAAGATCAGCGCCTGCAGCGGATTCTCTCTGCTGCCCGCCGGCGCCGGAATTTTGTGCACAACCGCCTCAAGCACATCCTCAATATTCAGTCCGGTCTTTGCCGAAATCAGAGGGGCATCCTGCGCCTCAAGCCCAATCACATCCTCGATCTCCGCCTTGACCCGGTCCGGCTCGGCGCTCGGCAGGTCGATTTTATTGATCACCGGCACAATATCCAGATTGTGATCCAGCGCCAGATAGACATTCGCCAGCGTCTGCGCCTCGATCCCCTGCGCGGCGTCCACGACGAGCAGCGCTCCCTCGCACGCTGCGAGGCTGCGCGATACCTCGTAGTTGAAATCGACATGTCCCGGCGTGTCGATCAGATTAAAAATATATTCCTCCCCGTTCTTCGCCCGGTACACCGTGCGGACGGTCTGCGCCTTGATGGTAATGCCGCGCTCACGCTCCAGCTCCATATTGTCCAGTATCTGCGCCTGCATCTCACGGCTCGTCAGAAGGCCGGTCTGCTCGATGATCCGGTCTGCCAGGGTCGATTTCCCGTGGTCGATATGCGCAATAATACAAAAATTCCTGATTCTGCTCTGTTCCACCGACATATTATTCCTCGCTTCTTTTGATATGCATCCTGCTGCCGCAGTCCTTCCCCGGCAACTCCGGCCCGCCGCCGGGCATAACTGTATATGGTAATAGGAGTATAGCACAGCCTCCGTATTTTGTAAAACTATAAATAATCAAACATTGAAATTTGCGTAACAGTTCGACCTTCCGTTCCTGCGAGATGTTTTTATGTGTTTTTTCATAAAAACCCGGGAATTTTATACGCGAAACCGTTCTTTTTACGATTTCTGCGCATCATTTTTAATCATAAAACGTCTGCACAAATGCCTGGAAGGACTGCCTTGGATTGCGCCACCGCCCGCCGTCCTTCCGAAAGGAGATCGGCTCGTTCGGATAGCCGTAGCTGTTCCATGAGCCAAACGCCCCGTCAAAGAATTTCCAGACGCCCTTATCTTCGGGGAACGCCTCCATCATCGGTTTTTCGTACTGGTGAAAGAGACTGCGTGTTTTCCTGGACAGCTCATGGGAATCCCCCATCGCTTCCAGCACCCGTTTTGCCCCCTGCCAGTTCGATTCTTTCACGGCGGCGAGAAAATCTCTGACCTGCGCCCGTTCCCACTCAGCGCGTCGGCGCTTTTCCGTGCGCATATTCCGCAAAAAGTCCTCTGTTTCGTTCACATATTCCATATAGTAGGCGGCAAAATTCTGTTTCAGTTCCTCTTTGCAGTAGTCGGCAAAGGTCGGAGGCAGGTCGTAGGCTTGATCCGGGTCACAGTAGTGAACGAAACCGCGGTGGGAACCATTGAAAATCAGATACAGATCCATGGTGCATCCGCCGTTGGCAAGATACATCTGGCCGTTATACAGCATGGGGTCTATAAAATCCCGGCTGGAGCACTCCTCCAGCTGCTTAAGCCATTCGTCGTGGGCCTCCCGCCAGTTCAGAGCCGTGCGCCCGGGGGAATCAGGGAAATACTCCAGATAGAGCTCCCATTCATCCGTGTTCTGAAAATGAATGTTTTTGCGGCGCATCTCCTGATACGCCTCCTCCTGATCCTTGCTGTAGATACAGGGGCGGCACAGATACTCGGCATCCGGAGGATTGAAAGGAGCCAGCCCGTAGGCAGGTCCTGCTCCCCCGTTGCCCAGACAGGTAAGATAGGTTCGGTAATCCTCCGGCAGAGTCACCCCCGCCTGTTCCTCCCATGCTTCCAGTTCCTTTGGCGGCAACGGCGGATGGAGCAGGTGAAGATGAACTTGGGTGCCGAAGCCTCTGTAGTCCATATCCCACTTGCTTGCTTCGTCCAGCACTGCGCGGATTTTAAAAACATCTAACATATTATACGCTCTCTTTTTGTAATTCTCAAATCATGGTAACACTTCTTTATTATGTATCTTATAGGAAACGTCATAAAGAAAAAATTTATGACGTTTCCTATTAAAAATCCTCTAAAACCTTTTTAAATTCTATAATTTTTTCCAGTCTTTTTGATAATTTATCCGGTTTTCGGATGGAAAACTCCCTGTATGGCGTACGCAGCACCTTTCCCGACCGTTTTTTATAGATAAAAAACGCTATGCGGCATGGACGAGCAGAGAGCTTTGGCGTTTCAGATAAATCGCAGATTTTTTCCGTTCCGTCGGCGTTCAGATACTGTTCCAGATATGCAATCTGCCAATCCAACCTTCCCACATTCACCCGTTATTTTCCGGCAGCTCCTCCGCCCTCGGCGCCCGCACATGACAGACCATCCCAGACTCGCAGGCAGAATAATTTTTGAAATTTGCGCGCCCCTGCGCCAGCGTCATATGATTCGCGCCGCTGTACCGGTCAGGATTCTCCTCCCAGACATCATTTTCCCAGAAGCAGACGGGGCAGATATCCCATTTGATATCGTCCTCGTTTTCCCCTGTCAGGGTAAAATACCCGCAGCATCTGCATTTGTACCGCCGTTCCATTTTTCCTCCCACTCCGCCGCACAGGCGGCACTTTCCTTTTCCAATGTCTCCGCTTATTTTATCCGTACCTTTCCATGTTTTATCATAACACTTCTGCCATATAATTTCAAGACTGGTAATTTGGGGAGCGGCCTGCTATACTTCTCCCAGCTTAAATGTATTGGGAGCACATTGGCACAAAACAGGGGAAGGATAAAAAATTATGGGTGGACAAAGAAAGCGTACAGAACAGGAAAAAGCAGAAATCACACCACAGAAGAAAGCCGGCCTGACACTGCAGGAAGCAGACAGCAGCACACCGCAAAAAGCAAGCGCCCATGCGCCGCAGAAGACATCTGACCAGGTATCGCAGGCCGCCGCCCGCATGCTGCAGGAGGAGCTGCCGCATCTGCAGGAAATTCAGAAAATCCTCCGGGAACAGCTGGATACTGCGGACGCCCTTCTGGAGAAAAGCCAGAGGGACATTATCAGCCAGAAAAAATATCTGTGGGAAAATTTCTACGAGCTGGATCCGAAGGAAATCCTCTCGAACCGGACATCGATCACGGAAGAACACAGCCTGCATGAAATGAGGCTGGCGCAGAAGCGAATGCTGCTGAAGCTGCAGGAAAATCCGTATTTCGGAAGAATCGATTTTGCATACGAC
>CAMWWR010000297.1 GCA_947178045.1 uncultured Clostridia bacterium | reverse complement strand
GATGTTGACGTTGTTCTGGAGTGCACCGGCTTTTACACCTCGAAGGATAAGGCGCAGGCTCACATCACGGCGGGCGCAAAGAAGGTTGTTATCTCCGCACCGGCAGGAAACGATCTTCCGACCATCGTTTTCAATGTAAACCATGAGACGCTCAAGAGCACCGATACCATCATTTCCGCAGCTTCCTGCACGACGAACTGCCTGGCTCCGATGGCAAAGGCTCTCAATGATTTCGCACCGATCCAGTCCGGTATCATGACGACCGTTCACGCTTACACCGGCGATCAGATGATCCTTGACGGCCCGCAGAGAAAGGGCGATAAGAGAAGAAGCCGCGCAGGCGCTCAGAATATCGTTCCGAACTCCACCGGCGCAGCAAAGGCGATCGGCCTCGTTATTCCTGAGCTGAACGGCAAGCTCATCGGCTCCGCTCAGAGAGTTCCGGTTCCGACCGGCTCCACCACCATCCTGGTAGCGGTTGTCAAGGGCAAGGTAACCAAGGATGAGGTAAATGCGGCAATGAAGGCTGCTGCTACGGAGTCCTTCGGCTACAATACCGACGAGATCGTATCCAGCGACGTAATCGGTATGAGATTCGGTTCCCTCTTCGATGCTACGCAGACGATGTGCGCACCGATGGAGGACGGCAATACGCAGGTTCAGGTAGTATCCTGGTATGACAACGAGAATTCCTACACCAGCCAGATGGTTCGCACCATCAAGTATTTTGCAGAGCTTGCATAAGCCGCTGTGAGCTGACGGAATTTCCCGTATCGAAAGACTCAGTCAGGGGTCCGGTCTGTATGGACCGGGCCCCTGTTCTTATGCGCAGGGGCGCGAATAGAAGTGGCATTCCCCTGCCCGGTTCATGAAAGGAGATTTAGACGATGTTAAACAAGAAATCGGTTGACGATATCAATGTAAAGGGCAAGAGAGTTCTGGTGCGCTGTGATTTCAACGTGCCGCTCCAGGAAGGACAGATTACGGACGACACCCGTCTGGTTGCTGCACTCCCGACGATCAAAAAGCTGATCAATGACGGCGGTAAGGTGATCCTTTGCTCCCATCTCGGAAAGCCGAAGGGAGAGCCGAAGCCGGAGCTTTCTCTCGCGCCGGTTGCCATCGCGCTGGAGAAGCTGCTTGGACAGCCGGTAAAATTTGCGGCTGATGCGAATGTTGTCGGCGACAACGCAAAGGCAGCCGTTGAGGCGATGAAGGACGGCGAGGTCGTTCTGCTCGAGAACACCCGCTACCGCGCGGAGGAGACGAAGAACGGCGAGGCCTTCTCGAAGGAGCTTGCTTCCCTCTGCGATGTGTTTGTAAACGACGCATTCGGCACGGCGCACAGAGCACACTGCTCGAACGTCGGCGTTACCCAGTATGTGGACACGGCTGTTGTGGGCTATCTGATGCAGAAGGAGATTGACTTCCTCGGCAATGCGGTCAACAACCCGGTTCGTCCGTTCGTGGCAATCCTCGGCGGCTCCAAGGTTTCCTCCAAGATCTCGGTCATCAACAACCTGCTTGACAAGGTTGATGTTCTCATCATCGGCGGCGGCATGGCGTACACATTCATGAAGGCGATGGGCCATGAGGTGGGAAATTCCCTCCTTGAGGCAGACTATATCGACTACGCGAAAGAAATGCTCGAGAAGGCGAAGGAGAAGGGCGTGAAGCTCCTCATCCCGATCGACACCGTTGTGGCGAAGGAATTCTCCAACGACGCGCCGTACCATACCGTGGATCTCGGCGGGATCAGCGCCGACGAGCAGGGTCTCGATATCGGCGAGAAGACCTGCCAGCTCTATGCCGATGCAATCAAGAGCGCGAAGACCGTTGTCTGGAACGGGCCGATGGGCGTGTTCGAGATGCCGAATTTCGCAAAGGGTACGATCGCAGTAGCTGAGGCGCTCGCATCCATCGACGCTACGACGATCATCGGCGGCGGCGATTCCGCTGCGGCTGTCAACCAGCTCGGCTTTGGCGACAAGATGACCCATATTTCCACCGGCGGCGGCGCTTCCCTCGAATTCCTGGAGGGCAAGGAGCTTCCGGGTGTTGTGGCTGCAAACGATAAATAAGCTGTTTGTGGGCGAGGGGCGAGGAAAGGAAAACAATACCATTCTGTCCGCCCTGACCGGGAAGAAGGCAGGCATTTTCCCATTCTACTGGCCAGAAAGAGGGAAAATTTGTTCCTGCTTCAGTCAAAATTAAGAGAGTGCGCCCTGTCGCGGGAGACTGCGGCGGGGCGAATACGGAAAAGAGGTATTATGTCCAGAAAGAAGATTATCGCCGGCAACTGGAAGATGAACAAGACGCCGAGCGAGACGATAAAGCTGATCGAGGAGCTTAAGCCCCTTGTAGCGACCGACGAGGCTGACGTGGTTTTCTGCGTGCCTGCTGTCTGCCTTACGACGGCGATCGAGGCCGCAAAGGGAACGAACATCGCCATCGGTGCGGAGAATATGTTTTATGAGGAGAGCGGGGCGTACACCGGAGAGATCGCGCCGAACATGCTCACCGATATCGGTGTAAAATATGTTATTATCGGGCACTCCGAGAGGCGCGAGTATTTTGCGGAGACCGACGAGACCGTAAATAAGAAGGTACTTAAGGCATTTGAGCACGGAATTACACCGATCGTATGCTGCGGCGAGTCCCTGACCCAGAGGGAGCAGGGGATCACGATCGACTGGATCCGTCAGCAGATCAAGATCGCGTTCCTGAATGTGACGGCGGAGCAGGCGAAGACTGCGGTCATCGCTTACGAGCCGATCTGGGCCATCGGCACGGGCAAGGTTGCAACGACGGAGCAGGCGCAGGAGGTCTGCGCAGCCATCCGCGCGTGCATCGGGGAAATTTATGATGCCGCGACAGCTGCGGATATCCGTATTCAGTACGGCGGCTCCGTTTCGGCGGCGAGCGCGCCGGAGCTGTTCGCGCAGCCGGACATCGACGGAGGTCTTGTCGGCGGAGCGAGCCTGAAGCCGGATTTCGGGAAGATCGTGCATTACAATAAATAAATTTTTTTATGCGCACGCCCGCATAAGGAGTATAGCCGCTTGCAGCGGCATGCGGGCGGCGCGGACGGGCAGGAGGAAAACGCCCCTGCCCGATTGTGTACGCCCGCATAAGGAATATAGCCGCCAGCAGCGGTATGCGGGCGGCGTGGCAGGCAGGGGGAAATTTCTCCCTGCCTGATGGAAGCTGAAAGAGAATCCGCTCCGCACCAGAATAAGCTGGCGGGAGCGGATTCTCTGCTTAGAGGATGGAGAAAAGGGATGGATACCGATCGATTTACGGAATTTCGAAATAAAGTAGTGGGAAATTGCTCCAAAATTATTGTCGGTAAGGAGGAGGCGATCGGGAAGCTGGCGATCTGCTTCCTGTGCGGCGGACATGTGCTGCTCGAGGATGTGCCGGGCACGGGGAAGACGATGCTGCTGCGCGCCTTCGCGAAAACCGTCGGCGGGGAATTCAAAAGAATGC
>CAMWWR010000296.1 GCA_947178045.1 uncultured Clostridia bacterium | reverse complement strand
CTTATATCCGGCTCGCCGGAAGGCATTTTTAAGGAATCGCTTTCCCCCGCTTTTCTCCGGCCGCACGGGCAGAAAGGAATTACTCTCGATGAAAGAAATCAGAACCATCGGCTTTATTGGCTTCGGGCTGATCGGCGGCTCGATCGCAAGAATTCTGCGGTCCGGCTCGCCCGCTCTCACCCTGTTCGCCTACGACTACCATACGGACGCTCCTTCCCCGGGGCTTTCGGCCGCGCTGCGCGACGGCGTACTGAACCGCATTGAACGCAGTCTTTCCGCGTTCTCGGATGCGGATCTTATTTTCCTGTGCGCCCCGGTGCTCCGAAATATCGAGTATCTGAAACAACTTTCCGGCATCGTTTCCCCGGACTGTATCCTGACCGACGTCGGGAGCGTCAAGAGCAATATCCACGCCGCCGCTGCCGAATGCGGGCTCTCCGGCCAGTTCATCGGCGGACATCCGATGGCGGGCTCCGAGCAGACCGGCTATGCCAATTCCAGCACGGAGCTCCTGGAGAACGCCTACTATATTTTAACGCCGTCCCCGGAGACTCCGGCCCGCCTCACGGAATACATGACGGAGCTTGTAAAAAGCTTTCACGCCATCCCGGTACTCCTTGCTCCCGCCGAGCACGATGATATCACGGCGGCCATCAGCCATGTGCCGCACATTATCGCGGCCCAGCTCGTCAATCTTGTGCGCGAGGCGGACGACGACAAGGAGCGCATGCGCATGCTGGCGGCCGGCGGCTTTAAGGATATCACGCGGATCGCCGCTTCCTCGCCGGATATGTGGCGAAGTATATGTATTACAAACGCACCCAGCATCCGGCGGACACTGGATCAGTATATCGCCTCCCTCACCGAGGTATCGGAAGCGCTCTCCCGCGGCGATTCTTCCTATTTTTACGATATTTTTGAGCAGGCCGGAAGCTATCGCAGCAGCATTCCGAACGGGAAGGGCATGCTGAACCGCTTCTTCGAGGTCTTCATTGACATCAGCGACGAGGCCGGAGCGATCGCCACGATCGCCACGCTGCTCGGCGCGAACGGCATCAGCATCAAAAATATCGGCATCATCCACAACCGGGAATTCGAGCAGGGCGTGCTGCGCATCGAGTTTTACAACGAGGAGGCGCTCACCAAAGGAAAGCGCCTCCTGACGTCACACAATTATACGATCTACGAGAGAGCCTGAGGCAAAGCCCGGGCTCCGGCACGGGAGCCGAAGCTTTTCTCGTGCCGGAGCCCGTTTTTTCTATACAGAAGCCAGACTTTTTGCGTGCGGGAGCTCAGCCTTTTTCCTGCACAGAAACGGAAGGGTTTACGGGCGGAGCATTTCCATAAGCTCCGCGAGCTCCTCCCCGTTATTTTCCGGATGCTCGTCAAGGAAATCGATCACAAGATCCAGGCGGTTGACCGGGACGCGCTCGCGAATCAGTCCCGCAATGGCTCTCTGCAACCTGGCAAGACTGACCCTCTCCGGAACAACACCGTTGATCGATGCGGGATACCAGCTCCGCGCCTTCTCTGTCATTTCCGCCACAAGCTGGCGGTTCAGGATTTTGTCGTAATTTTCCAGAATCAGCTTCTCCAAATGAGCAATGATGATGTCCATACAGGTGAGCGGCCTGACGTTTTTCTGTGTGCCTTCCGATGCAGCCTCTGCTGGTTCTCCCCCGGCATCCGCAGTCGCCTTCATGTCCGCATCCTTTTTCCCGGCCGTATTCGCCTCTGCCGGACGCCAGACTCCCGCATTGTGCCATACCGGCTCCTCGCTCTCGATCTGGCTCTCATTCTCCGCCTTCTCCCCGATATAAAACAGCATCGGGTATTCCAGTGTTCCCTTTCCGAGAACTTTCCTGTCGTTCAAACAGATTTCATACTCGTTCTTCGCCAGGCCCCATTGATCTTTCAGCCGGATGATCGGAACAAGAATGCCGTATTCGCCGGCCAGCCTGACGCGAAGCCTGTGCATCCCCTCGTACCGGTTTTTATTTTCCTCCATCAGCATATCAACCAGCGGCCCCATCCCGATATTCAGCACAAGCTCTTCCTTGTGTATCGCGCGGTCGATCTCCGCGCTCCGCTCCCGGGCCAGCATATCCACCCTGGATTCCTGGGTGAGCTCATGCCCGAGCAGATAATCCGTTGAACAGTCTAACACTGTTGCGATCGACTTCAGCGTATCCACCTCCGGCAGGCTGATCCCCTTTTCATACTTGGAGATCGCCTGCGCCGTCAGGCCAAGCTTATCGGCAAGGCGCTGCTGGGTCAGTCCCCTCTCCTGGCGAAGCATCGCCAGGCGCTCTGCAAATTCCGTTTCCATAATAAACCTCCATCATGCATCATGATTAAATGATTCATCGTCATTAAGCAACTAATATCCGGATATTGATTTTATCATAATATGAAAAACGCAAAAAAACAACCAACTGTCGAGACTATATCATCTCAACCGTTGGTTGTTTTTATTATCATACTCATCTAGCCTGCAGGCCTGCCTGCACTATTACTTATATCAGCGCTTTCTTAGAAAAAGCTGTCGTAGATACCGCCGGTAGCAAGCGAGCTGTAGCTGCCGTTGCGTGTGTATGTGCTGGCATTCGACTTCGCCGCATTCTTGATCATCTGCTCGGTAACCTTCTCGATATCCGCCGCCCTCTGGCCGATATTCGCGGCATAAGAGCCGTAGCTGCCCGAGAACAGAGACTTCAGATCATTCATATCTGCTTTCTTCAGCTTCTCCTCATCGACCGTAAGCTTGTTGTCCTTGCCGATCGTGATGCCGACTCTGTTGAGCAGGTTCTTGTTTACCTGCGTGGACTTCGTCATCATCGCCGCCTTGCGGAGAACGAAGACATTATCCTGATTTGCAGCAGAATCAAGCGTGCTGTTGTAAGCGGACGTAAACGATTTTACTGCGCTCGTGATCGCATCCCAGTCGTAATCCTTTGTCGTCGTCTCGTTGCCGTTCTCGTCCTTTACCGTCTTCGTAACCTTCTCGAACAGCTTGGAATTCTTGTTTGTGAGCGTATCCGCAGCCGTCTTGAGCGCAGACGAATCGGTCTTGATCTGCTTGAGCTCCTTGGACACCGTCTTGTCCGCCGTATTGTTGTTTCCGGTCTTTTTGCTGCTGTCGCTCTCTTTGTTCTGCTTTGCGTAATAGGAGCGCAGAAGCTTCTTGTAGCTGCCGTTTCTCAGGCTCATGTAATCGCCGAGCACGCTGCTCATTCCGCCGCCCGATGAATTCGAGAAAAACGGACTGCTGTAATTGAAATAATTGCCGCCGATTGTTGACATAATCATACCTCCCTGCCAGATTAATAATATGCGCCTACCTCCGTGTAATGCGCTTTTGCCGAAATATAACAGCAGATTATCCTTCTATTAACATTATCGGCATTTTTCAACTATATTTTAACCCCGAAAAGATATTTTTGCAAGCTGTTTTCAATAAAATTAAGAAAATATTGTTACATTTCAGCCCGGCGGT
>CAMWWR010000295.1 GCA_947178045.1 uncultured Clostridia bacterium | reverse complement strand
CCCCCCCCGCCCTCTAACTATAGTGCTCAAGCAGACGAGTCCAACGCAGAGTACTGCATCTCCCGCGCGCAAGCCGACCAGTGCGCCGAAGCCGACGGCAACAACAGCACCAAAGCCGACCGACGCGCCGAAGCCGACGGGTGGACAGACGGGAGTTACGGAAAAGCCGGGCATGGATATGGCGTTTATCAATTCTCTTGCCGCGCCGCAGTCCGGGGAGAAGCTTACGGCGGACGGAGCCGTGGACACCGTATATTATCTGCAGTCGGATCCACGCTGGGGCAGCAAGTTCTACGGCGGCGAGGATACGATCGCGAAGTATGCCTGCGGGCCGACCTCGATGGCGATCGTCGTGTCGAGCCTGACCGAGATCGGCATTGATCCGGAGCAGATGTCAGGATGGGCGAATGCCAACGGCTACTGGTATCCGAAGAGCGGTTCGCTCCATTCTATCGTAAACGGGACGGCGAAGGCGTTCGGCCTAAAGTCAGAGGGTGTTGGAAATGACAGCTCGACGGCAAAGAAGGTGAAGGATGCGCTGAAGAACGGCGATATGGTCGTCGCTCTGATGGGCAAGGGACATTTTACAAAGGGCGGACATTTCATTGTCCTTCGCGGCATTACGTCGGAGGGAAAAATTCTTGTCGCCGACTGCAACAGCCGAGACAATACGCTGACCGAATGGGATTTTGACACGATCCAGTCTGAAGCGAAATGGGCGTCGGACGGAGGACCGTTCTGGATCATCCGGAATCCGAATACAATAAAGTGATTCTTCTGCGCGGAGGCGCGAAATGGATTGCAGGGAAGCGATCTACGGGGAAAATACGGTCGAGTTTTTTATTCAGAGATACCGGCCGCTGGAGGAGATAAAGGAGAAGTACGGCTTTGACTGCATCAAGCCTGTCAACAGCGATTACGCGGTCGCGTATCTCCAGTCGTCGCGGCTGACCAGCTTCGGACTGGGTTTTGCCAATGTGTACGGCGCGGTGCCGAAATGCTATGCGCTGACAAACGGGGGGAGGGAGAATTCCCTGGCGGGCGAGCGGGACAGTGCGCCCGCCCTGGAGGCGATCGGCGTGGCTCAGCTGCGCAGGCTGCCGTATCTGGATCTGTACGGGAACGGCGTGATGATCGGCTTTGTGGACACCGGCATCGACTACACGCACCCGGCATTTCGAAATTCGGACGGCACAAGCCGGATCTATTCGATATGGGATCAGACGGTTCAGGACGGAACACCGCCGGACGACTTTGGTTACGGACAGGAATATACAAGGGAGGATATTAACCGGGCGCTTGCTTCCCTGGAACCGGCGGAGCAGGTGCCCGAGACGGATGAGTCCGGGCATGGGACCTTCGTGGCCGGAGTCGCGGCGGGCAATATTGAGCGGGAGGACGGATTTTCTGGCGTCGCGCCGCAGGCCGATATCGTGATGGTGAAGCTCAAGCAGGCGAAGCAGTATCTGAGGGATCTTTATTTTATACCGCCGGGCGCGGAATGCTATCAGGAGACCGACCTGGCGTTCGGGGTGGAATATCTCGCGAAAGCGGCAGCGAGGGCGAACAAGCCGCTCGTGATCTGCGTAACGCTGGGGACGAATTCCGGGGGACACGACGGAGCGGGAATACTGGATGAAATTCTCGACGGTTACGCAGGGGGCTATAACAACTGCGTGATCGCCTCCACAGGGGGAGAGGCCGGATACGGCCTACATTACCATTCGCTCGGGACGGAGGGGGAATACGAGGAGGTGGAGCTGCGCGTGGGCGAGAGGGAACAGGGCTTTACAATGGAGCTCTGGGCCACCTCGCTTAATCAGTATTCCGTGTCCGTGATCTCGCCGACCGGGGAGCTGATCAGCCGGGAGATGAACCGTCGGAATCACAGCCAGACGATGAATTTCCTCTTTGAGGATACCCGGATTTTCCTTGATTATTTTATGGCGGAAACGCGCACTGGAACCCAGCTGATCGTGATGCGCGTGCAGCGGCCGACGCCCGGGATATGGCGGTTTCTTGTATACCGGGATCAGGAATTCGGAGGGGACTTTGACATCTGGCTGCCGGTGCATGAGTTTTTGCGGGAGGACACCTATTTCCTCCGCCCGAATCCCGATATTACGATCGCGGATCCGGGGAACACCCACCGGCTTATAACGGCGTCCTCCTACCGGATATCGGACCGTTCCATCTATCAGTATTCCGGGCGCGGTTTTACGCGCAACGGGGTGCTCAAGCCGGACATTGCCGCTCCGGGCGTAGCGGTTTACGGCCCGCGGGCGGGCGGCGGCTATTTCACCTCCGACGGCGGGGCCGGCGCAGCGGCACTTACAGCGGGCGGCTGTGCACTGATCCTAGAATGGGCGATCGTAAGGGGCAGACAGCCCGAAATGCGGACGCAGGAGATCAAGCGGCTGCTGCGCGGCGGAGCGGAGAGGGTGGGCGTTATGCTGCCGAGCAGGGAGTGGGGCTTTGGCCGGGTGAATTTCTACGGCGTCTTCGAGGAGCTTCGGACGGTGGCGGGGAGCTAGGACAACAAGGACTGAGTCATTTTTTAAAGAACCTGCCGTAGGTTGAAAGCCTTGAGGCGGAGGTCTGTGAGCTTTACCGGAATGGGAAGATTGTGTTTATGGTGGATGAGATGACGGGCGGATACAATGTCATTTCGAATAAATAATGCAAAGAGCAGAGTATGCAGAAATACATACCCTGCTCTTTGGTTTATATTGCCAGATTCCAGCAATGTTTGTCACTCATCTGTTAATCCGGAAAGACTGCTGCATCTTTCAATTTGCATATTTCATCCTGTGCCCATTTCACACTTTCACTATCATAATCATTATAATCCGATACCAGGGTGCTTATAATGAGCTGCCATGCTTCAATTGCCTCCGCTTTTCTTTTCAGCTTTGTGTAAAGAAAAGCGAGCGAATATACCGCATCGAGATATCTGGGCGGAGTGGCCGTATGAAACGCATTTTTAAAACATGTTATCGCCCGGTCATATTCATTGAGCCGGTTAAATTTTTCCCCTGCCTCATACTGTCCCATGCTGTCATTTTCGGATATGGTATTCCATATTGCAATTGCATGATCCGGGTTTCCTTTTGCCAGCTCGAGATCGCCGAGATACACCTGGCGCAAATATTCTGTATTATTGTCAGGCTGCATCAGGTTAATATATTTTTCTGCCTGATCAAAATATCTCATGCTGATCATTGCCTCAACAAGCATGGAAATAAGCCGGTAATTCTGAGGAAATTTTTTTGCGTATGGCTCACATACGCGAATAAACCAGTTGTTATCACTATGAGCCTTATAGGTTCCCCCGCCGCGGACCTGACGGTACAGCCCAAATATTTCATCATCAAGCGGGGAGTTCTGCATTGCTTTTTCCAACATTCTCCCCGCTTCAAGCAAATCACGATTTGTTTTTAATACTATAAATGAGCAAATACCAAATACTGCACAAAAATAGAGACACCCACCGTTGA
>CAMWWR010000294.1 GCA_947178045.1 uncultured Clostridia bacterium | reverse complement strand
ACGGCACACTGCCGTCAGAGTGGGCAGCGCCGCTTATATTACAATCACCGATACCGAGGAAGCAGGCAGTTCAACGGATACGACGCCGTTTTTCAATGCCAGCCTTCTGCTCGCCGGAGCGACGGCCTCCGCCCCGCGCCGATTGACATTCGGCATGTTCACAAGCTCTCCCTGCGCGGTCAGGCAGATCCACTCGGCCTCATCCGGCGCAGTCCAAGCTCCGCCCGGCATAATCCCGGCGTTTTCCAGTCCTTTCAGCACCAGCTCCACCCGCTTCGCGTAGGTGTCCGTATTCACCAGCTTTGCGTATATTCTGTTTTCCCCGCGCGTCACAGAATGGAATACAAAGCGGTTGTAGGCCTCCAGCTTGTAGTCAAGGACGAAGCTTGGCTGCCCGCCCACGCAGTGGGAGCAGATCAGATGCGGATAAGCTCCGTAGCCCTCCGCCACATAGCCGCCTGCCCGGAGGTTCCGGCCGTCCGCCGCATCCGCAAACGGAACGCCGGGCCGCTCGAACATTCCACCATAATTTACCTCTACTCTATATTCTACGCCATTCTGCAGCTTCTCGTCAACAGCAGCGCGCAAATTTCCCGCCGCCGTACCCGACGAAAAGTCGCCGAGCATATAACCCTCCACACCATCCTTAATCACCTTGACGGCAGTTTTTCCGTCCTGTCCGATCACATACTGGATCGCGCTTCTGCCCACACCGATACCGTCCGAGCCGACGCCGACCACAAGTCCGTCCTCCCCCGCGCATCGCTCGAGCACCGCCGTCACCGTGCAGTCCGCAAATTTTCCCGGAAGATAAAGCCCCGTCTGCTCCTCGGCCGCATGCAGCAGCACACCCTGCTCCCTCTGCTCCGCGCGGGTGCCTGGCCAGAGACGAAATGCCTCCGGAAGCCCCTCTGCAAAATTGTGCTCAAACAGCACGCTGCGGTCGCGGTTCGCAGTGATTGTCAGCCTCTTTATCAGAATATCCGCGTTCCCCGTCAAAAGCTCCACACCGCCGGATGGCACAGCCTCGTGCTCCTTCCCGTTTTTCCAGGTGGAAAAGCTCGTGTGCAGCAGCTTTTTCCCGATATACTTTGCGAACATCTGCTGTACATAGTAATTCGGCGTGCGCCATACAGTTTCATCGTCGAACCAGATGCAATCCGGCGTCCAGCGGTAGCTGTCATCCGTCAGCACCTTGTTGAACAGCGGCGCTGTCGCGGCCAGCCGCACAACGTCGGAGTTCCGCTCAAAGCCCGTCATCACGGCAGCCTCCGCCACCGCTCCGGCCAGCGTATTTTTGTCCGTCGACGCGTATTCTCCGACAAACACCTTGCTCGTCGCAGCGTCATCCACCGTGCCGTCCGGCCGGTAAGCGCGCACATAATAGTTGTAGCGGTCGGCGTTCTCCAGGAGATAGTCGTTCGACCGGTAATAATGCTCGTCAGCGATCGTCTCCATAAAATCCTTCTGATAGCGGTACCAGGTAATATCCTTCGCAAAGCTGCTTTTGCCGTCCGTGAACCGTACGGACGCTCCGCCCGGCATTCTGCCGCTCAGATAGCGCCAGCCGTTCTGGTAGGCCAGATCATCCGCCTGAGCTCCCACCGTCGAGATAATGTGCAGCTCATGCCCCGGATAATTCTTTTTTGCGTAAGCGGTAATCTGCTCGTAAAATTCCTCGAAGCTCGCGTAAAATTCCTCTCCCCAGTTTTCGTTGCCGACGCCGAGATAGTGCAGCTCAAACGGAGCGGCATGCCCCATGCTCCGGCGGAGCGCCGCCCACTCATTATGCTCGTAGTCCGTGCTGATGGCAAAGTCGATCAGATCGGTAAAATTTTTGATGTACTTTTCCTGCAGCGAACCGCCCGCTGGATTCGCATAATCCGAGCGCGCCTGGCAGAGCACGCCGCACGCCATAACCGGAAGCGGCGCGGCGTGAAGATCCTCCGCAAGCTGGAAATATTCCATGTAGCCGAGGCCGAGCGTCATCATATAGCCCCAGACATTGTAATTCTCTTTGCGGATCTCAACCGGTCCGACCGAATCCTTCCAGTCGTACACATTGTCCCAGATATACGAGCCCTCGGAGATGCAGCCGCCCGGGAACCGCAGAAACGACGGATGCAGCTCGCGCATCGCCTCCACGAGATCGCGGCGCAGCCGGTAGTTCGGATTGCCGCTGTAATTCGCGTGCGCCGTCGCGGAGGCCGGCTCCTCGTCCGCACCCCAGACACGGCGCGGAAACAGGGATACCATATCCACGGAAATCTCTCCCTCGAAGGAAAGCTCAAGCTGTCCCAAGCAGCTTTCTTCCGCCGTCAGGACAAGCTTCTCCTCACAGCCGTATTTCTTCCAGCCGCCGCTTACGGCAACCCGCACCGCATTGCTCACGGCGCGTCCCTGCGCGTCAAGCAGCCGAACGGAAAGCACAGCCGTCTCCGCCGCCTTCGCCCACACGGTAAAATCGTATTTTTCTCCCTGTACAAAGCTCACGGCAAAATTGTCACTCGCATCCGAAAATCCTCGGTTCGTAATCACGGTTCCCGGCGCGGCCGTCACATAGGTCACATTTCCATCCCCGTCCGAGCGGCCGAACAGCTCGCCCAATCCGCCCTGGTTCTGCACCTTCAGCTTATCCGTATCGCCGTACCAGCCGTCGAGCGGCGTACGGTTCCTTCCGGTGGAGCTGCCGTTCTCTCCGGAGCGGAAATCATAGGTATCAAACGTGAATGCCTCGAACGAACGGTTGCGCACCAGCTCAGCATAGATGCCGCCGTCCGCCGCATTGTTGATATCCTCATAAAACAATCCGTACAGCGTCTCACTGATATCAAGCACCGGCTGATCCGCATGGATGGTCAGCGTATACGGAGCAGTCTCTGCCGGCAACACCGTGAAGGAAAACTGCTTTTCGGCCTGTGCGCTGCCGTGCGTAAGCCGCGCCGTCAGTACGGCAGCATAAGGCTCGCTGACGCTGCACGGTACAGCAAACAGCCCGCTCTCCTCATCGCCGTTCGCCGCATGTTCGGCTTCCGAAACAGCCTTCTGTCCGGTCTCTCCTTCAGACTCCCGGCAGACCGTTTTCGGCCCGCCGTTCGCCGCAGTCTCCACGCGCAGCACATCCGGGCAGTCCGACTCCCAGCTGACGCTCACTCTTCCCCTCAGCAGGCTTGTCGGGAGCGCAAGCCGCTCCGTGAGAATATGATGGTGAATATTGAGCTGCTTCGCCGCCGGCACAAGGATCTCCCCCTCCGTCAGCGATTCGCACATAATATCCATGATCTCGTCTGCCCCAAGCGCTGCCCCGTAGATCCGGAAATCCGAGATCGCGCCTGAAAAATCCTCGTCAACGGCAAACTGCGATTTCCCTATGTAATTTCTGACGTAATTCCCCTCGTCCGCAAAGGACGCAAACCACTCGCGCAGTTTTTTGTAGGTGCCGCTTGCCGTCTGGCTGATCCGTCCGTCCGCCGCCGGCTCCCCGTTCTCGTATACGAT
>CAMWWR010000293.1 GCA_947178045.1 uncultured Clostridia bacterium | reverse complement strand
GTCAGCCGGACGGATGCACTGACCGTAAACGGCTCGTTGTTTGACGATTGGCACATCCGTCCGGTGGAGTGAGGGGGATATTATGGGGAACCGGGCGATTTACTGTTTGGCTGAGGGTGGCATCAGGGCGTATTTTTATGCTCACAACGGGGCAAACGCCCTGTCGCCGCTTCTGCGGTTGGCGCAGGCGTTGGAGATCAAAGAGGAGTTACCGGGAGGGCAGAGTGTGGCGCATATTTTTGAACACCTGGATTATGACGGGAAGTACCAAGCGGAGCGGTTGGGGGATGCTGACATGTTTTTCTGGTGTATTCCGTCAGGGGAGGTTGGGGCATACCGGGATAACTATGATTCAAGGGGAGGCCTGGAGATGTGGGTCACGCTTGACCTTGACCGGAACCGCTGCACCCTGGAATACAACCCGAACTGTCCCTGTTACCGGACGATGGGGACATTTTCGATTGATATTGATATAGGGTTGGAAAATGTGCGGCGGCTGTTGGAGTATGGGGAGAACCATGGGATTACAGATTTTGGCAGGCTGCTTGCCATTTACCATAACGGCACAGGGTTGGGGGAACATCTGGAGGCTGCACGCGGTTCCATGCGCGTTCAGGAACTGCTTGATTCGCCATGGGCAGAGGAAGCACGGCAAGGATACCGGGCGATGGCCGGGCGGCAGGAAATACCGGGGGAACCGGGAGGGATGGATGCGGCACAGGATGAAATGGAGGAACGGTAAATGGAAGGATTAATATTCCCGATGGTTATGTTGGTCGTCACCCTTGTGGGCGGCGGCCTTTTGCTTTTGGTGCTACAGCGGGGAAGACCGGGGAGGAAAGTCGGCGGTGCGTCCCCGGCCATGCAGACAGCGCAGGAATTTATCAATGTGGAGGATATCAGGGGGAAATACCTTTACACGGTGGATGGCCTGGTGCTTGCCTTTGTGCGCATCCACCAGATTAACATCGACCTTTACAGTAAAACAGAGAAGGCGAGCCTGATCCGGCAGCTCACGGCGGAGCTGTCCGACATCCAGTACCCGTTTAAGTTCCTGGCGGTCAGCCGTCCGGTGGACATTTCCCCAGTCATCACGGAGATGCAGTCCATGTTAAAGGAAGCCGGGGACAGGCGCAGGGAGCTGCTCCAACAGGAGATTTTGCAAATGGCAGGGTATTCGTTGTCCGGGGAGATCGTGGAGCGACAGTTTTACGTCTCATTTTGGGACAAGGCAGGAAATGGCGGAGCGGATTTCGTGGAAAAGGAACTGGCAAGACGCGCGGCGCTGTTTGCGGAGAAATTTTCCGGGTGCGGCATCCCGTGTGAGGTGTTGGGCGAGAAGGAGATTGTGCGGCTGCTGAACCTTGTGCATAACCCGTCCTACACCCATCTGGAGGATACGGAGTTTTCTGCCGCAATCCCGACATTGGAATGGGAGGACGGGCAGGTGGAGCCGGATGGGACAGAGGTTTGAACACAGGGCTGTCTGGTTTGAAGCAGCAGGGAAAAGCCCTGCGCGCGGGGGGCGCGTCTGGGTCGAATTCGCGGGAGCGCGGAAAAGCCCTACATGCAGAGGATGCGGAACTACAGGGAGAGCGGATTAAAATCAGTTATCGAAAAAGCCTTGTATTTTGGGGATGCCAGGGATAAGTTTTCCGTAGCATCCCCCTAAGTTTTGAGGAGAAGGAGGCAGTTATGCATAAAAAACAGTCAGTACCAGAGCCGGACATACCAAAACGAAACAATGCCCTGCTGAACGTGATTACACCAGTTGGGTTGGAGTTTGCCAAGAACCGTCTTTCCATCGGGGAGAACATCGGGAAGGTGTACGGCATTATCCGTTACCCGCAGAAGGTCGGGGTGGAATGGCTTGCAAAAATCACAAACATCCCCTCAACCATTGTCTCCATCGGTTGGCGGCCGATTGACAATGCGACCCTGATCAATGCGGTTTCACGCAGCGTTGTACAGCAGCGGGGGATTGCGGACGGGGCAAAAGACCCGCTGTCCCGCCAACGGGCGGAAAAGGCCGCCGAGGATGGCGAAAAGATTATTTTACAGATTGACCGGGAGGGGGAGACGGTGGGGTTGATGAGCGTGTCGGTCATGCCCGTGGCGAAGGACGAGAAAAGCTTCCAGAAGGTATGCCGACGCGCAGAGAGCCTTGTGAGCGTGCTGAAATGCAAGCTCAGGGCAATCCCGAATTTGCAGAAGGAGGCATTTCGGCATATCTCCCCATCCTTTGCGACCGACCCGAAGATGGAGGGAATCCTGCAGAAGGTGGTGCCGATTTCCACCTTTGTGGGCGGGTTCCCGTTTGCGAGCAGCGGGTTCAATGACGGTGCGGGATACTATTTTGCACCGGATACCGCGGGCGGGCTTGTCATTGTGGATCCCTGGCGGCGGGGCGGCGACCGGCCAAACAGCAATTTTGTAATTATGGGAAATTCCGGCGTGGGGAAGTCCACGGCGATTAAGCATATTATTTTGTCCGAGTTTATGAAAGGGACGAAAATCCTTGTCATTGACCCGGAATCCGAGTATAAAGACCTCTGCTACAACCTGAGTGGGGATTGGGTGAATGCCGTGGGTGGTTCGGCCGGGATGATTAACCCGCTGCAGGTTCGTCCATCACCGCGCGATGATGAGCAGGAGAAGGAGGCTGACCGATTATATCGGGGTGTGGATGATGGGATGAGTGAATTGCAGGAAGGCAAACAGGAGGTTTTACAGCAGAATGGCAGTCTTTGCGAGCTTGCCATGCACATAAAAAACCTCGAAATCTTTTTCAACCTTTATCTCCCGTCCATCACTGATATGCAGCGGGCAGTCCTGAAAAAATGTCTGGTGGAGCTTTATCAGAGATTTGGTATCACATGGGATACGGATATTTCCGGGCGGGAGCCGGAGGATTTTCCGATTTTTTCTGACCTTTATGCCCTGGTGCAGGAACGGGCGGAGCAGGCGGAAGACGGGCAGGTGTATCGTGAACTTGTGCTGCTTCTGTATGATTTGGCAGAGGGGGCGGACAGCTTTATCTGGAATGGCAGGAGCAGCATCGCAGAGGCGGGCAGGGGGGATGGAAAAGGCTCAATTACCGTGTTGGACACGAACGCCTTGCAGGGAACAAGTGACAATATCAAGCGGACGCAGTATTTCAACCTTTTAACCTGGTGTTGGGAGCAGATGAGCCGGAACCGGGAGGAGCGGGTGCTTCTGGTGTGCGACGAGGCGTACCTGATGATTGACCGGAAAGTGCCGCAGGCGCTTGTGTATCTGCGGAATATGGTGAAACGGGCAAGGAAATACGAGAGTGCGTTGGCGATCATCTCCCACGGCGTGGTTGATTTCCTCAGTAGCGACATTAAGCAATATGGACAGGCACTTCTTGATATCCCATGTTACAAGGTGCTGATGGGGACGGACGGGCAGAATTTAAAGGAGACGGCCGCCCTTTATGATCTGACGGAGGCGGAGCAGGAGCTTTTGTTGGCGCGGAAGCGCGGACATGCC
>CAMWWR010000292.1 GCA_947178045.1 uncultured Clostridia bacterium | reverse complement strand
GAACGGAGGCGGATATGACAGAAGTGGCGATTGTGGGAACCTTTCATTTCCCGGACCGGTTTGATATTTTTTCGGAAAAGA
The DNA here is from genome assembly GCA_947178045.1 of uncultured Clostridia bacterium. GTDB lineage: Bacteria > Bacillota > Clostridia > Lachnospirales > Lachnospiraceae > RGIG4057. Next base: position 3,449 of record CAMWWR010000292.1, on the reverse strand, counting down.
CGCAGAAGGAGATTGGGGATTTTGTGGGGGAGATGGCGAAATGGCGGCCAGATGCGGTTGCCATTGAGCTGCCGAAGCGGGAACAGAAAAAGCTGGATGCGTTTTACCAGAGCTTTTCCGCAAAGGATACTGCCGCTCTGCACTCGTATGGGAAGATCACGACTTATGGGCATGAGGGCGAGCTGACAACACTCAACGAGGCGGTGCAGGTGGGCTTTCGTCTGGCGAAAAAGCTCGGGCATCCGCAGATTTACGGGATCGATGAGGATATGGAGCTGTCGGACGAGCTTGCGGCCATGGTTGGGGATGCGGTGGAGAAACCCTTTGCCGCGCTGATGCGGTATCAGGAAGAAAGATACGATCGCTCGGAGAAGACGGTCGGAGCGCTTTATCGGATACACAATGATCCGGAGTTTCTTGCGCTCGATCATGCCATGTATCTGAGCATGAACGCAGTAAATAAAGGGAATTATGAGGGAGCAAGACTGGCCGCACAATGGTACGAGAGAAATTTAAAGATCTTTTCCAATCTGCAGAACCTGTGCGAGACAAAGGAGCGGGTGCTGGTGCTGATCGGGAGCAGCCACGCCACCATATTAAAGGAGCTTGTGCACGGCTGTCCGGGGATGGAATCCGGCTCTGCCTTTCCGGAGGGACGCTGAGCAGTATAACAGAAAGCCCGTGCGGTACATCACCGCACGGGTTCACGAAACATATTCTCGACATAGCGCCTCATCTCATTTTTTGAGGTGATATGCCTTGCTCCCTCCACGATGGAATTTCGTTTTTCCTCCGGAAGCCTGGCGAATTTTGTCATAATGTCGGAATGCCTTGCCAGCTCAAATGCAAATCCGACGGGAAGTTCCACGTTTTCAATCATAGAAAGCTCCGTTTCTGCGCTGCTTTTTGTAAAGTAAGCCTGCCCGGCAATCCGTCAGCGCGCGGATGCCGGGCAGGCTTAGCATGTGCAGGGGGAGGAAATTTTATACCGGGCAGGAAAGCGCCGCTTCCCGGCGCAGATTCGGCGCGGGAAACGCTTTTTAAGCATTATTGCCGTTTTTAGCGGCATTGCTGCCCTTGCCGCTTCTCGCATCATTGCCGCTCTTAGCGTCCTTCCCACCTCTCGCGTCATTGCTGCTTTTAGCATCCTTGCCGCCCCTTGCGGCAAGGATAAAGTGTACAAAATTATCCTTTGGGATCGGTTTCGAGAAGAAATAGCCCTGGATAAAATCGCAGTTCAAATTGGAGAAGGCCTCCACCATTTCCGGGGTTTCGATGCCCTCGACGACGATCTCCATCTCCATATCCTTCAGCATTTTCACCGTGCTCTGCAGGAAGACCCACATTTTCGGATTGTGCTGCTCGTCCACAAAGGATTTGTCGAGCTTCACGATCTTCAGCGGCAGAGAAATCAGGCGTTTCATATTGGAATAGCCCGTTCCGTAGTCGTCGAGCGAAAACGAGAGCCCCGCCGAGGACAGCCGGTCAAGGTTGTCCGCCATGGCTCTTTGGCTGTAAGAGATGGCAGTTTCGGTGATTTCAAGATTGATATCGTCGGCGCGGACATTGTACTTTTGCATCGTGGCGAGGATTTTATCCGCCAGGTCGCCGCGCATGCACTGGGCCACGGAAAGATTGACCTCAATGTAGTCCAGCCCGAGCTGACGGTATTCGCTGCTTGCGATGAACCGGCAGACCTTCTCAAAAACCAGCTCGCCGATTTTGTGGATCGCGCCGCTTTTCTCAGCGGCGGTGACGATGAGCTCCGGCGAGATAAAGCCGTACCGGTCGTCGAAAAGCCGCAGAAGCGCCTCGGCGGAGACATATTTCCTTTTGCGGATCGAATAGATCGGCTGATAGTACACCTCAAATTTGTCGTTGAGAATGGCGTTCTCAATGATGCTGTCGATATTGTTCTGAATGCCGAACTCGTTCGGATTGTAGGCATCGGCGGCCGGAATATACCGGTTCGTGCAATGGAATTTTTCATGAAAATTGTTTCCGAAAGCCATGAGCGACGCAAAGCTCTCGATCTCCTCCGGGCATCTGGCAAGCACGACACACGGCACCAGATTGATGTCGAGGCTGTTGAGAAGAAGCCTTTGCGTGAACGTATCCAGCACCTCCTGCGCCGCGATCTCGGCCTTTTCCCGGTCCCGTTCGGAGAAGACCATCCGGAAGCGGCCGCTGTCGAGGTAGTACAGCCCGGCGCGGGCGCGCAGTTTTCGATTGATTTCCTGCAGCCGGCCGGCGATGACCGAGAGCATGATCGTCGACGTCTCATAGCCGAGCATTGTCTTGAGCACCGCGTAGTTTCCGATGTTGAACATGACGATGTGCGCATGTTTTCCGTTGAGAAACGCCCGCTTCATATCGTAGCCGTACGCACTGTGCTTGAACAGGCCGGTAAAGGTATCAATGCGATCCTCCGGGCGCTGCACACCGATGCTCACCACCAGCAGCGAAAGCCCGATGGCAAAGCACTCGACCAGCTGCGCCGGCCATATCACATGCAGGACGATCGCCACCAGACAGAGAACCGCCATGGAACAGAGCGCCGCGATCCGCCGCAGCTGCAGCTGTTCCCGATAATAAATGATATAGCAGAAATCCGCAATGATATAGAAGGCGACAACCACATAAAGAACAAAAAAGAGCGCCCCATGGGTATAGCCATTTTCTATCGAAAATACAAAATTTGTAAACGGATTGGTGATCAGAAGCAGGAAGGTCAGAGAATACGGAAGCCAGAGCATCGTTCGCAGCCATCGGTTTTTTTGCACTCGGTGCCAGGTATCGGTGAGGCTGACAACAAATATGATGTGCAGCGGAGTCTGTGCGTTATGTATCATCAGATAGCCGGTATGCGCAAAATACAGCAGAAAAGGGCTGCGGCAGCCCGTGGAATCGAGGAATACGGCGAGAATATCAAAATGGGAGGAAAAAATTGCGCAGACCACGGACGCAAGGAATACCCGGTCGGTCAGACTCCGGGTCATCTTGCGGAAAATAGTTGAAAGAAGCAGCAGATACAGCAGAAATATTGCCGCTATATCGAAAGATATATTTCTATCCATGGGATTGATCTGCCTTTCCTGTAATTGTGTCCGTATCCGCGGCAAATGCGGGGCATTCCGGGAATGAATGCCGGTGAATGCCCCTGTCAGCGCGTCCGGTACAGCTCCTTGAACTCGCTCGGCGTGCATTTCTTAAATGCCTTGAACACGCGGTTGAAGGTGGAAATACTCGAAAAGCCGGACTGTAGCGCGATTTCCGTGATTGGAAGGGACGGGTCAAGCAGCAGGTTTTCCGCCGCCTTAATCCTGCGCAGGTTCAAATAATCGTAAAACGAGGTGTCGGTAAACTGCTTAAACAGCCTCGAAAAGTGGAATTTCGAGAAGCCCGCGATATCTGCCACAGTTTCCAAGGAGATATCTTCCGTATAATTA
>CAMWWR010000291.1 GCA_947178045.1 uncultured Clostridia bacterium | reverse complement strand
CGCTTCTATATGCTCTGTCCGGGATGGATACGCCGTCGCTCGGCACGATCACCTTTGGGGAAAGGGTGATTTCCGATCTGAGCCAGGACGGGCTTGCGGTCTTCCGGCGCGCCCACTGCGGATTCGTTTTCCAGCAGATCTATCTGATCGACGGAATGTCCGTTATGGACAATGTTCTGGCGGCGGGTCTGCTTGTGAGCAGGGACAAAAGGGCGCTGCGGAAAAAGGCGGTGGAATTGTTTGCGGCCGTGGACATTCCTGAAGAGACGCAGAAAAAATTTCCCTCGCAGCTCTCGGGCGGCGAGGCTCAGCGGGTGGGGATCGTCAGAGCGCTGATCAATCAGCCGGACATCCTCTTTGCCGATGAGCCGACGGGGGCGCTCAATTCCAAAACGGGTCTTGATGTGCTCGACGTGCTTACCCGCTTTAACGAGCAGGGTCAGAGCGTCGTTATGGTGACCCACGACATGCGCTCAGCCAGACGGGCCAACCGTATCCTGTACTTAAAGGACGGCGTTATTTTGGGAGAATGCAGCCTGGGAAAATATGTGCACGGCGACGGGGCAAGGCATGAGAAGCTTTCCGCCTTCCTTTCTGAAATGGGGTGGTAATATGAAAAAAAGCATTCTTCTGGTGCGCTCGAATCTGCGCAGGGCAAAGGGACAGACAGCAGCCATTGTTGTACTCATATTGCTTGCGGCGCTGATGCTCAATCTCTGGCTGATGCTGTCGATGGATTATAAGCGGAATTTTGACCGCTGTCATGACACGCTCAACGCGGAGCATGTCACGCTTGCACTGGACGGCGACGGTGAAGAGGTACGGGAATTTCTGATGCGGACGCTGGAGGCGGATGCGCGCACGGCAGAGATTTCCCTGGACGATTCCATGCACATGGTCGGCCTGTTCGAGTATAACGACGGGGAGATAAATTCAGAGTTTGTCATTCTGGAAAAGCAGGCCGCACTCTCCCGCACGGTCGGCAGGGTGGAGATCGTGGAGGAGGGCGGGCTTGCAAGCGGGATCTACATGCCCGTTCTGTACCGGTCCGATAAGATCGCGGTCGGGAAAACGATCAGAATCTCGATCGGGAGCAGTGAGATGACCTATACCGTATGCGGCTTTTTCAACAGTGTTATGGCGGGCTCTAATAATTGCGGGATGTGCGAGCTGCTCCTCACGGAGGATAAATATGCCGAGCTGGAGGAGGCGGGCTGTGCGCCGAAATCCACTCTGTGTTCCGTCCGGCTGAAGGATAAGGCAGACGGCGAGGACTACGAGACCATGCTGAAAAACGCGGCGGCCTCCCGGTATCCGGCTGCCCGGGCCGTGAGCAATTCCTACGCTTTTGTTGCCAGGTCGCGCTATATATCACAGATGATCTGCTCGGGCATTGTGAGCGCGATGGCCTTTATCGTGCTTCTGATCGCGCTTGTCGTCATTGCTTCTAATATTGTCAATTATATTCAGGAAAATATGAGAAATCTGGGCGCACTCAAGGCGACCGGATATACGGGCCGCCAGCTGATCCGTTCCCTTCTGGTGCAGTTTCTGGGACTTTCGCTTGCCGCCGCCGCGGGGGGCGTCGGTATTTCCTACCTCCTGTTTCCAGCGGTGAACGAGATGATGATTGCACAGACGGGTATACCGTACCGGGTTCGTTTTCTGCCCCTGCCGTTCCTGATTACCCTTTTGATTTTGGGAGGGACGATCGCGCTTGTTGTGTGGCTTTCCTCGCACAGGATCCAGAGGGTGGAGCCAGTTGTCGCTCTGCGCCAGGGCGTGCGAACGCATAATTTCAAGCGAAACCGAATTCCCCTGGAGAAAACCGGCGCGCCGCTTACGCTTGCGCTCGCTCTTAAAACGACTTTCTCGGGCATAAAGCAAAATCTGATCGTCTGCATTACTATGCTCGTGCTTTCGCTCGTCGCAGTATTTTCCGGGCTGATGGCAAGAAATGTTATCTCGGATATGACGCCTTTTTTGAGACTGATTGTCGGCGAGACGGCGGACAGCTGCATCAATGTCAATGTGGAAATTGAGGATGAGTTTTTGCGGCAGATGAGAGCGGATGGGAGAGTTGAAAAGATCTATCTGTACAACTCGGCCGAGGTGCGCCATGTGGGCGGCATCGCGCTTATGGCTACGATGACGGAAGATTTTTCGGAGGTGAATAATCAAAGCGTCGTATTTAAGGGAAGGTTCCCGAAATTTGATAATGAGATCGCAATTGCGGCGAAATATGCGGAGGAAAGAGATCTGAAGATCGGGAATGAGATCACGGTCACGGCGGGCGGAAACGAGGCACAGTATATCATATCGGGCTTCACGCAGGTCTCGAACAATCTCGGCAAGGACTGCCTGCTTACCAGGGCGGGCTATGAGCGGCTCAGCGGATTTCAGAATGTGAGCTATTATCTCGATCTGGCGGACGGGACGGATATCGATGCCTTTAATCAGGAAATAAAGGAGAGGCATGAAAGTGAAATAAATACGGTAATCAATATCAGCGCGGTGATCGAGGGGGTGGCCCCCGTATATGTATCCCTGATGACGGCCATCGTGGCTGCGGTTCTTGTTCTGAGCGCGGTCGTAGTCATCTTTGTTCTGTACCTGCTCGTGCGCACTCTGCTGAACAATAAAAAGCGGGACTACGGAATTTTGAAGGCGCTCGGCTTTACGACAGGGCAGCTTATTCTGCAGACGGCGCTGTCCTTTATGCCGGCGGTCATTCTGTCAACTGTGGTCGGCCTGGCAGTGAGCAGTGTGATTATCAACCCGCTGATGGCGTTGTTTTTAAGGGGGGTCGGCATTGTGAAATGTACCTTTATCGTTCCGGCTTTCTTTGTCGTGCTGGCAGGGAGCGGGCTGGTGCTGTTCGCCTTTTTGTCCGCATGCCTGCTGTCCCTGAAAATCCGGAAGATCGCGCCGAGAGCGCTGCTTTCGGGAGAGTAGCAGGGCGCGCCGGAGACAGGAGGAACTGTTTGCAGGAGGAGCTGGAGTGCCGTGCGCCGGGAGCGAAGAACAGGAGAAACCGTTTTCGAAGTGAGGCGGCGGAAGATGCGCTCGGGCACGACGTGTATGGCATAGTGTACAACCAGAGCTTCATATATTTTCAAAAAAGTATACAGGAGCCTGAGATGCCCGAGCTTGAAAAAAAGGACTTATTTTACGCCATTTCCAAGACGATCTTCCTTTGTGCCTGTCTGTTCCTTCTGTTTGCGGCACTGTTTACCTACATACCGAAGGCAGTGGAAACCATCGGAGACGCGATCTCGGAAAAACGGCTGCCGATTTACTGCGTCAAGACGGAAAAGCCGCAGGTGGCGCTGAGCTTTGATGCCGCCTGGGGGAATGGTTGGTTGATGGAAGGATTCCGTTGGTGATGGCAGTGGCTTTATCCCATCTGTCGGATAAGGGGCAAAAAGCAGTGTCCGGGCTTGCGGAGCAGGGGAAGGTAAAACTGGATGTGAAAACGGCAAAGTGCGTTAAGTTAGAAGAAACCCAGTAAAATCAAGGGGTTAAGCCTAAG
>CAMWWR010000290.1 GCA_947178045.1 uncultured Clostridia bacterium | reverse complement strand
GATGCAATGGCTGCTCCGCACGGTTTTCATGGATTTTTTGTGCCGGGAGTGGAGCAGTCGCAGCATGACCGGAAGCTTGAAAGGAGAAGAAATGGGATTATTTAAAAACAATAAAAAGTTATGCCCGGTCTGCGGCAGTCCGACTCCAAGGCTGTTTGCGACCAGTGTGGAAAAAATGCCATTGTGCAAGGAGTGCGCCCGCAAGGTGGATCTGCCGGAAGGGGTGCTTGATACGATGTCACTGGAGGATTTCAAGCAGTACCTGTCGTTTTATGATGGGAATCAGAGGCTGCGCGAGATGTTTTCCGAGACGAACCGTTACACGTTTAGTTTGCTTAGCGGAAGTCTTTTGGTGGATGCTGCCCACGGGCTGTTCCGGTTAAGGGAGGATGACAATGCTCTTGTGCTGGAGGCGGACAACCTGAAATCCTTCCGTATTCTGGAGGATACAAAACCGCTGTATGAGAGCGGGGAACGCGCGTTAAAATGCTATCCGAGCGATGTGCCGGGGCGTGTCGGCGAGATGGCGGCGAAGTTGTCCAATATTGCCCTGAAGCGGCTCATTTTGGATCAGATACGGGATAAGGAGGACATGCAGGCATCGTACCGTGACAACGTGGACACGGATCAGCTGACCCCGTTCCGGCATTTTTATGTCGAGCTTTCCTTTGACCATCCGTATTGGAAGGAGTTTAAGAGTAAGAGAAGCGCGCCGACCTTCGACCCGAATAATCCGAGTGCGGATGTGTATATGGAAGCATACCAGCAGGAGGTGGATAAGCTGCATGCACTGGCGAAAAGCCTGATGCAGATGATATGCGCGGATGCGCAGGAAACCATGGGCTAAAAAAGCTTGTTGGCTGCGCCGCCGTGTTTTCAGTGCGGTGAAGCTTACAAATATATTTGAGGAGGATGAATATGAAAAAGAAACTGCAGTCTTTCTTGGTTGCGTCGGCGATGGTGATGTCGCTCGCGGCTTGCGGTGGGGAGAGCGAGGCGGGAGGAACTCCGACGAGTGCGCCAAATACCCCGACCACGGCGCCGCAAAGCACCACAGCGCCGGAGAGTACGCCGACGAGCGAACCCGTGCAGGATACGCCGACAAGTGTGCCTGTGCAGGATGATACGCCGACCGTGGAGCCGGGACAGGATACCCCGACTGCGGATGGGAGCTGGGCAATTTACTGGTATCTGTGCGGCAGCGACCTGGAATCCGGCGGCGGGTTCGCCACGGGGGATTTAGGCGAGCTGTTTTCAGTGACATTGCCGGAGAATGTGAAAGTTGTCATCGAAACAGGCGGTTCCTCGGTATGGCACAATGAATTTGTGGATGCGAGCAAGCTCCAGCGGTTTGTCTATGACAACGAGGGCTTAAAGCTTGTGGATGAACAGCCGTCCGCGAGCATGGGGGATGCGCAGACCCTGGCGGATTTCTTAAGCTTTGCGCGGACAAATTTCCCGGCGGAGAGAACGGCGGTCGTATTCTGGAACCATGGCGGCGGTTCGGTTTCAGGGGCGGCGTTTGATGAGCTGTACGGCAAAGATTCCCTGACATTGGATGAGATGTTCGCGGCGTTTTCCAGTGTGTGGGAACCGTCCCTGGAGAACCAGCCATTGGAGCTGATTGGTTTTGATACCTGCCTGATGGCAACGGTGGATGTGGCAAACACGTTCTCAAGCCTTGCCCGCTACATGGTTGCTTCCCAGGAGTGCGAGCCTGCCAACGGGTGGTATTATTCCCACTGGGTAGGAGCGCTTGCCGAGAATCCCGGCATGGATGGCGCGGCGCTCGGCAGGATTATCTGTGACAGCTACTACGAGGGCTGCGAGGTGATCGGGACGCAGGATAATACCACACTTTCCCTCACCGACCTCTCCAAGATCGGGCCGCTGCTTGCGGCGTACGAGACATTCGGTGGGGAGGCATTGGCAGCAGCATGCGAGAATCCGGGATTCTTCTCCCAGTTTGGCCGTGTGGCGACAAGCAGTGAGAATTACGGCGGAAATACGAAGGAGCAGGGCTATACCAACATGGTGGACCTTGGCCATATGGCGCGCCAGAGCGTGGGAATGCTCGGCTCGGCGCAGGGAGTGCTGGACGCGTTAGACCAGTGTATCCTTTATCAGGTAGGCGGCCCGTACCGGACGGAGGCAACCGGACTTTCCTGCTACTATTCCTACAACGGGGACGTAGAAGATTTTAACGGCTATGCAGGGCTTGGCGCAGGCGCGGCATTCAAATATTTTTACGCTTATGAGCTGACCGGGCAGCTGGATGAGAACGGCATGGCCTACATCGCAGACATGAATTTTGATACGCTTCCGGAGGTAAAAAACCTGAATACCATGGGTTGGGACGGCGCAAAGCTTGATTTGAATGCGGAGGGAACCTCGATCCTGACACTGGGGCCGGAAGCGAAGGATATTCTGGCAGGAATCGGTTTTTCCCTCTACAGTGTGGACGGGGAAAATGATCAGATGATGCTGCTTGGCACGGACAATGATATGGTTGCCGACTGGGAGAACGGCGTATTCTATGATAATTTCCGTGGCGTTTGGGGAAGCATCGACGGTGTTCTTGTCTATATGGAGCTCTGCTATGAGGGCGAAGACTACAATCTCTATTCTGTGCCGGTACTCTTAAACGGTGAGGAATACAATTTGCAGGTAGTTTACGATGGGGAGACGCAGAAATGGAGTATCCTTGGCGCGCGCAGGGGCATTGACGAGAGCGGTATGGCGGATAAGGATTTACGGCTTTTGCAGGTGGGCGACGAGATTACAATTCTGTGGTATCTTTCCTCCGCTTCCGGCGATGATGATTTTGAGCCTTATACCATTGGGACGATTACCGTGACCGCAGATACCACCTTCGGAGAGACAACTCTGCCGAACGGAAAGTATGCGATGGTTTATGAAATGCGCGATGCAATGAATAACTACGCGTATTCCGATGTTGTTACCTTTGATTGTATCGACGGGGAAATCATAACTTCAGTATACTAGAACGAAAGACGGCGTTTCGTTCCAAACAGGGCTTTGACCGGTGCTATAACTGAAAAATACCGCATAGACCGGCCGAACCCGGAATAAGCCGCGGAGGTATATAAAAAGGGGGGCCGCCGCACAAGTGAAAACCTGTGCGGCGGTCCCTCTTTTTGTCTTCCGTCTATTCTACCTTCTGCATCTCCAGCTGTGCCGTGACCAGCTTGTAATAGATGCCCTGTGACTCCATCAGCTCATTGTGCGTGCCGATCTCGGCGATGCTGTGTCCGTCGATGACGACGAGCCGGTCAGCGTCCTTGAGCGTGGACAGGCGGTGCGCGATGGCGAAGGTTGTCCGGCCCTCGGTCAGGCGCTCCAGCGCTTTCTGGATCAGGTATTCGCTCTCGGTGTCAAGGCTCGCGGTCGCCTCGTCGAGAATGAGCAGCTTCGGCTCGTTCAGAATGGCGCGTGCGATGGCGATGCGCTGCCGCTCGCCGCCCGAGAGGTTGTAGCCGCGCTCGCCGACGTAGGTGTTGTAGCCGTCCGGCGTCCGGCATATAAAAT
>CAMWWR010000289.1 GCA_947178045.1 uncultured Clostridia bacterium | reverse complement strand
TCAGCCTGAAATGGCGGGTCGGGGAGAAGATGGCGCTTGTCGGGCGGAACGGCTCGGGCAAATCGACGCTGATCAAGCTGCTGTGCCGGCTCTATGACCCGACCAGCGGGGAGATTCTGCTCAACGGCATTGATATCCGAAAATATAATTATGAGGAATATATGGCACTGTTTTCCATTGTTTTTCAGGATTCGGACGTTTTTTCTTTCCCGATCGCGGAGAATGTGGCGGCGTCGACCGATTACGACGCAAAACGGGTGGAGGAATGCGTGCGGAAAAGCGGCCTGTCCGGGCGGCTGGACGCGATGCCGGAGGGAATCAACACCTGTCTGTACCGGCAGTTCGACGAGCACGGCGTGGAGCTGTCCGGCGGCGAGGCGCAGATGCTCGTCCTGGCGCGCGCCATCTACAAGGGGGCTCCGTTCATCGTGCTCGACGAGCCGACAGCGGCGCTCGACCCGGTTTCCGAGCACAGGATCTATACGAAATTCAACGAGATTGTCGGGACGAGGACGGCGGTCTATATCTCGCACCGGCTTTCCTCCTGCCGCTTCTGCGATGATATTATGGTGTTAAAGGACGGACGGATTGCGGAGCGCGGCACGCACGAGGAGCTTCTGGCGCTGGGCGGGGAATACGCGGCGATGTGGAGGGCACAGGCGGAATATTACCAGGACAGCGCGGGACGGCCCGCGTTGTCGGAGAGCTGAACGGTTGCCGGACAGGAGCCTTTCGGGGAGCGGAACTTCTGCCAGACAGGCACATTCCCGCGCTGTCCTGCATAAATTGTAGCGACAGCATTATGGTAAGGTGCTACTATGGCTTATTCAGTGTATCTTGACGCGGGGCACGGAGGCTATGATTCCGGTGCAACCGACGGGAACCGCAAAGAGAAGGACGACACGCTGGAGCTGACGCTCGCGGTCGGACAGATTCTGCAGGACAACGGGGTGGATGTCGGCTATACGCGCGTGGAGGATGTGTACGATTCGCCGCTGCGCAAGGCACAGATCGCGAACGAGGCAGGAGCGGATCTTTTTGTGTCCTTTCACCGGAACGCAGCGGAACGCCGGAACCAGTACAACGGGGTTCAGACTCTTGTGTACAACAATTCCGGGCTGAAAAAAGAAATGGCAGATGCGATCAACCAGGCGCTGGCGGAGGTCGGCTTCGTCAATCTCGGCACGGAGGTAAGGCGCGACCTGGCGGTGCTGCGGCGGACGCAGATGCCGGCGCTTCTCGTCGAGGCCGGTTTCATTGACAGTGATACGGACAACGAGGTTTTCGACGAAAATTTTGACGACATGGCGAAAGCGATCGCTTATGCCATCCTTGATACGCTCAAGGCGAACGGTCTGGTTTCCGGAAATACGGTGCGGACAATGTCGGCGGTTCAGAGAACATCGGAAGCATATCCGGGCAGCATGAGAAACCGGAATGCCGCCGGCGGACAAAATGCGGCGGGCGGCCGTGCGGGCGCGCAGAACGGAATGACGGGGGATATGCCGTCCTCGCAGAGCGGGATGCAGGGAGGAATGCCGTCCTCGCAGGGCGGAATGACGGGAAATATGCCATCCTCGCAGAGTGGGATGCAGGGAAATATGCCGACTTCACAGAACGGGATGACGGGAAATATGCCGTCCTCGCAGAACGGGATGCAGGGAAATATGCCGACTTCACAGAACGGAATGTCAGGAAATTTCGGCAGCTCCGTGGGGCTGGGGAATGCCGGGGCTGTCGGGCAAGAGAACAATACGAACGGCAGCAATGCGGAGGAAATACGTCTTGGACGGCGTGTGGGCGGAATGTGCGTCTGCATCGGGGACGATGAGGACGATGAGGACAACAACGACGGCCCGACCTACCAGATACAGACCGGCCTGTACCGGAATTATACCAATGCGCTGCGGCAGAGGCGAAGGCTGGAAAAGGATGGCTTCCCTGCCATGATCCAGCTCTACAAGCAGTATTTTGCTGTTGTGACCGGGTACTATGATTCGGCGGAGGATGCCAGGGAGGCGGAGAAGGAGCTGCGCGAGCTCGGCTATGATACGCTGATCCGGACAGTGAGATAAGGAAGCGCTGATTAAATCACCGCTTCCATAATTAATAATGAATTGCAGGCTGTGTTTATCGCGACAAACGCGATTTCACAGCTTGCAATTTTTTCATATTGGAAGTATAATAATGGGCACGGATTATATCGACCATTTCCGGTCAAAATGCGGATAAGCCGGTATTTTTCACGGTTTGCAGATAGAAGACGAAAGGAAGGAAGCAAAATGACGAAAATTGATATTGTTTCGGGATTTCTCGGGGCAGGAAAGACAACGTTGATCAAGAAGCTTTTGGCGGAGGCATTTCCGGGAGAGAAGCTTGTTCTGATCGAGAACGAATTTGGCGAGATCGGCATTGACAGCGGTTTTCTGAAGGATTCCGGCGTACAGATCACCGAGATGAATTCGGGCTGTATCTGCTGCTCCCTCGTAGGAGATTTCGGCAAGGCGCTGGCCGAGGTGCTGGAGCGCTTTGCACCGGACCGCATTGTGATCGAGCCGTCCGGCGTCGGCAAGCTTTCGGATGTGATCAAAGCGGTGGAGGGCGTCACGAGCGATGCAGAGGTCCGGCTGAACAGCTTTACCGCGGTGGTTGACGCGAAGAAGTGCAAAATGTATATGAAGAATTTCGGCGAATTTTTCAATAATCAGGTCGAGTACTCGGGTACGATCATCCTGAGCCGCACACAGGACATGAAGCAGGACAGGCTGGAGGAATGCGTGCACCAGCTGAGGGAGCATAACGCCGCCGCGACGATTATCACGACGCCGTGGGAGGAGCTGAAGGGCGCGCAGATTCTCGATGCCATGGAGAAAAACAACACGCTCGAGAAGGCTCTGCTCGAGGAGCACGAGCACCATCACCATCATCATCATCATGAGGACGGGGAGGAATGCTGCCACGGACATCATCACCATGAGGATGGGGAGGAATGCTGCCATGAGCATCACCATCACGAGGACGGGGAGGAATGCTGCCACGGGCATCATCACCATGAGGATGGGGAGGAATGCTGCCACGGACATCATCACCATGAGGGCGGGGAAGAGTGCTGCCATGAGCATCATCACCACGAGGATGGTGAGCACGGACACCACCATCATCACGACGGGGAGCATGGGCATCATCATCACCATGCCGACGAGGTATTTTCGAGCTGGGGCGTGGAGACACCGCACAAGTTTACGGAGGAGGAGCTTAAGTCGGCGCTCGCCGAGCTTGCCGATTCGGACAGCCATGGCATGATTCTGCGCGCGAAGGGGATCGTGCCTTCCGCGGAGGGCGAGTGGCTGCATTTTGACCTGACTCCGGGCGAGTACGAGATCCGCAGGGGCGCGGCCGATGTGACAGGGCGTATCTGCGTCATCGGAAGCAAGCTGAAGGAGGAGGAGATCGCGAAGCTGATACTGGTCTGAGGCCTGGAATAAAGAGAGCCGGGCCGGAGGGCGAAAGACAGGGAAGCAGCGGAATGTGGCCGCGGCAGGAGGTTAATTTATGGA
>CAMWWR010000288.1 GCA_947178045.1 uncultured Clostridia bacterium | reverse complement strand
GTGCCGATACATACCGCGTAATCAAATGCGGCGCCAGCTGAATCACCACCAACAGCAGAGCCTTAAATTCCTCCGTGATCTGCATCTTCATAAATTCATCGACAAGTATCATGTGCCCGGTGCTGCTGATCGGCAGCCATTCGGTAATCCCCTCGACAATCCCGAGAAAAACAGCCTTCAGCCATTCCGCAATGCTAAGCTCCATACTCTCATACCCCCGTATCTGACCTGACTTAGGGAAGCGCTGATTAAATCACCAGCAGCGTTCTCTTAAAAAATTTAAAACAACCTTCACGAAAGTATATCACAAAGCAGCCTTTTTCTCAAGGTCTTCCAGCTCAGAAAATATTATCCTGTCACAATCAGACCTTCGGCTTCCCTGCAGCAAAATGATGCACGGAAATCGCAAAAGGCACAATTCGGCGCATGAAATTCCCGGTTTTTACGGACAGCCTCCGTTCTCCAAAAGCTCCATGATTTCCGGAAAAAGCCGCGTGTATGAATCAATATCATCAAGGGTCGGCACGATCTGAGACGCTCCCAGCTCCTGCTCGGCAGGATCAGCGGTGCACAGCCCCAACGCGCGCTTCAGGCTGTATTCCAGCCAGCCAAGCCTGCCCGCGCAGCCCGCGTACAGAACAGCTTCCCAGTCAGTCTCCCTGACAGATTCCGATCCTGAGATTTGTTTGGACGGCAGCTCCCGCTCGCAGCCGGCCTCTTTGGACAGGTTTCTCCCACCGTCAGCTCCCCTGGCGCGGTATGCCTCTAAAAAAGCAAGAAAGCATTGCCCATCCAGTCTTCCGCCCGGCTTCATTGACCAGTAGAGCGCCGTGTCCAGAAAATCACGGCACGGCGGAAGAAGGCCGGCCGCCTCCCAGTCGATCACGGCTGGCACGCCGTCATGCCACAGGACATTTTTCGCATCCATATCACAGTGGCATACCACCTCCCCGCCGGAAAGCGCAGCCTCCGCCGCTCTGCTCTTTTCTGTCAACATGGCAAGCGACGGCAGCATCTCTTCCAGACGGCCGCTCCAGGACGCGCCCCTCTCCTTTCCCTGTGCCGCGAAAGAGGCCCAGTCAACCGGCGGCTCCCCGCTTTCGCCAAAGTCCCCATCGGAAAGCTTGATTCCTGAAAAATCCGCGCCGTGTATTTTAGCCAGAACAGCGCCAATCCGGGCCGCATGCTCCGGCGTGATCTCCCCGGCGGACAGAGCTCTGCCCGGAAGAAAATCATAGACAAGATAATACTGCCCGTCAAGCTCCTGGACATACTCTCCACGAAAAGCCCGCGCGCAGCCGACCGGGATAATCCCCTTCAGCCGGTTCGCGATCTGCTCGGAAACGGAAAAATTTTTCAGCGCTCCCGGTCTCGCCGTGATCTCCGGATTGAGCGCCTTGACTGCAAAATGCCCCGTTTCGGTATTCACCTCGAACATTTTATGCAGAAAACCGCCGCTTAAAGCCCTCGGCTCCCGCGTCAGCTTTCCGAGCCCCAGCATGCGGCACAGCCGCGCAAGACGATTTTCATCCCCCGCTGCTTCCGCGGACTCTGTTCTTTTCTTCTGCTCTTCTCCGTCCGCCATCCTATCGCCCCTTCCCGTTATCGTCCTCCGCCGCATCTTTTATGAAGCTTTGCAATCTTCGCCGCAAGCTCCATTGCAAGCAGTGCTATCCGGTCCTTGGCAAGCTGATTGGCCTCGTCCGCAATGCTTCGCGGCTCCCAGGCATCCGCATCCAGATTATCCGCCGCATAGAAAAACTGAAACAGCTCCCTGCCCCGGAACTGTGCCGCTGCTGCCGCAGCCGAGCATTCCATGTCGACGCAGATACAGCCCTGCGCCTTCCTGCGCGCCGCCTTTTCTTTCGTCTCGCGGTAGATCGCATCCGTCGTCCAGGTCTTTCCGACCGTGTAGCTGCACCCGAGCTGTTCCAGAATACTGATAAACTCCTCCGTATATCTCGGATTCACCGCGATCTCGTCCGAGGCCGGCGCATAATGGTAGCTTGTGCCCTCGTCGCGCACCGCACAGTCCGGTATAATGACCGAACAGTCCCCGACCGAGGCATCCAGCGCGCCGCAGGTGCCGAACAAAACAATTGTTTCCGCCCCCATGACCCATAAATCCTCGAGCAGACCCACACAGGCGGGCGCTCCGACATCGCACAGAAAAACAGCAGCCTCCTCGCCCCGGTAAGTCACGCGGAAGACCGGAATGACCATATTCGCCACACGGCTCTCGGCCAGAACCTCCCCGCCGCCGAGCTCCTCGAGCATCCGCGCAAAGGTTCCCCGCGCAAAGCAGCCCACCGCCACTTTCGGCATGCCCTCCACCGGATGTATCAGATTCCACGGATTGATGACCGCTGTGTTGTTTTCATCAAACTGTTCCAGTACCATACTTCCTGTCCCTCCCCATTTACCTCAAGAAAAGTGATTATCAGGAGTATAGCACATTCTTGGAAATTTCGCAAGAACAAATGTTCGTTCTCTTTTCAAAATCCACATGGCTTGAATTGAGCATCCGTTCGTTCAATTTGACTGGTCAAACATATATGCACCGGAACACCGCGCGTTCCTGCTCACCATATTTCCCCTTTCCGGAACCTGTCCGCTTCTGTTATTTTCCTGCTTACTGCAATCACATAATACAATCCCGCTGCCGCAAGATAGTTTTCTTCCGCCGGGCAGAACCCAGCCGCACCCGTTGCAATATAGATCCACCAGTCATACACGCGAAAAACAATTTCCGGCAGAAACACCACCCACGAAAACAAGCCGGCTAACGACATTTTATTTCTTTTATCCGGGCTTGTCGCTATTCCCCAGGTATTTTTATATGCAATTAACATTGCAGCCAATCTGTCGTTTTTTATGGTGATTGACCTGGCAAAGGTTTTAAATGTCATGGAAAGTATTCTGCATGCCCCTATGAGAAGCCACAGCATAAGTACTGTCATAACCAGCATCGAGAATAATCCCATATCATTTTCCTCCCTCTATATTGCGTACTTCAAGTTCGCGCCGCTCACTCCACATTCTTTAAGGCCCGTTCCATCGGAATCCTCTCGATTCTCCGGAAATCCAAAATCGTGACGCCCAGATATCCGATCAGCACAAATGCAAACATCTTAATATATCCGGCCGGCTCCATCACAAACGCAAACCATCCACTGTAACGGAGCATGATCGCTCTCCAGACCTGCCTCATAACAAGCGCTCCCAGGACGGCGCAGACGGCATCCGCAACAACCAGAATAATCCCTGTCGAAAGCAGGTACAGACGCGCAATTTCCCGGTTCTCATATCCAAGAATTTTTGTCATGGAAATTGCATTTTCATTCTTCTCTATAATAATCCTGGTCAGAAGAAAGATCAATACCGCCGATAAAAGAATACACAGAATCTGGAAATACTGCATATAGGCTCCCATGGAATGATCCAGCTGATCGCACATTTTGGTAATATCACGCTCGGTAATAACGACCGCAATGTTTTCCTCCCCGATATCCGTAATTTCCGAACCGGACATATAGCCGCTGAATTCCTCCTCCGACAGGCCGAATAC
>CAMWWR010000287.1 GCA_947178045.1 uncultured Clostridia bacterium | reverse complement strand
CGGCAGAGCCGCGTTCTATCTTGCAAAGCAGCTGCTCGCCATGGGCATCGAGGTAAAAATTATCGAGATCGACCGTGCGCGCTGCGAGGCGCTGAGCGTGCTGCTCCCGCAGGCCATCATCATCAACGGCGACGGCACGGACGAGGAGCTGCTTCGCGAGGAGGGCATCCAGTACACGGAGGCGTTCGTCCCTCTGACGGGCATCGACGAGGAAAACATCCTGCTCACACTGCACGCGCGGCAGGTTTCCGGCGCAAAGGTTATCACCAAGATCAACCGGATCACCTTCAAGAACGTCATCAGCCAGCTCGACCTCGGCAGCGTCGTTTATCCGCGCTATATCACCTCGGAGGCCATCATCGCTTATGTGCGCGCCAAAAAGAATTCCATGGACAGCAATATCGAGACGCTTTACCATCTGTTCGATTCCCGCGTTGAGGCGATCGAGTTCCGCGTCGACGATGAATCCGCCGTGACAAATATCCCGCTGATGGAGCTCTCCCTCAAAAAAAATCTGCTGATCTCCTTTATCAACCGGGACGGCCGGATTATCATTCCGACCGGCCAGGATTGTATCCGCGTCGGCGACACGGTCATGATCGTCACGACTCATACCGGCTTCCACGATATTCTGGATATTCTGGAGAAATGAGGGCAGTGTGAAAAATAAATTTTTCACACGCGAATTTGTGCCTGCGGCCCAAAGTTCGCAGGTTACGGAAAGGCATGAATATTACTATGAACAGTTCGATTATCCGCTATATTCTGGGACATGTTTTGAAAATAGAAGGGCTTTTGATGCTGTCGCCGTGCCTTGTCGCACTGCTGTACCTCGAGTCGGTCGGCTTTTATTACTTCGGTGTCGCCGTGCTCTGCTTCGCCCTCGGCTCTCTGATGACACACCGCCGTCCGGCAAGCCAGGTATTCTACATGAAGGAGGGCTGCGCCGCCACGGCGTTAAGCTGGATTTTCCTGAGTCTTTTCGGCTGCCTGCCGTTCTGGCTCTCCCGTGAAATTCCGTCCTTCACGGACGCGCTGTTTGAGACCGTCTCCGGCTTTACGACCACGGGCGCAAGCATACTGAGCAACGTCGAGGCACTGTCACACTGCGCGCTGTTCTGGCGGAGCTTCACGCACTGGATCGGCGGCATGGGCGTGCTCGTTTTTCTGCTCGCCATCATTCCGATGAGCGGCGGCTCCCACATCAATCTGATGCGTGCGGAAAGCCCGGGGCCGTCCGTGGGAAAACTTGTTCCGAAGATCAAATCTACGGCGAGGATATTGTACCTGATCTACCTTGGCATGACGGTGCTTGAGATCATACTCCTCATCGCAGGAAAAATGCCGCTGTTCGACGCGCTCTGCACGGGCTTCGGCACGGCGGGCACCGGCGGCTTCGGCATCAAAAATGACAGCATGATGAGCTATTCCCCTTATCTGCAGTGGGTGACCACCATTTTTATGATCCTGTTCGGCATCAACTTTAATGCCTACTACCTCATTCTGTTCCGGAATTTTAAAAAGGCGCTGCACATGGAGGAGGTGCGACATTATCTCCTGATTATCCTCGCCTCGACCGCCGTCATTTTTGTCGGCCTTGTCCGCTCGTCGATGAGTGTGGCCGACTCGCTGCGGCACGCCGCGTTCCAGGTCGCCTCCATCATTACGACGACCGGCTTTTCCACGGCGGATTTTGATCTCTGGTCCCAGACCGCCCAGACGATCCTTGTCCTGCTGATGTTCATCGGCGCCTGCGCCGGCAGCACCGGCGGCGGCATCAAGGTCTCCCGCATCACCGTGCTTTTCAAGACGATCGGCAAGGAGCTCAATTCCTACATCCATCCGAAGATCATCCGCAAGGTCAAAATCGAGGGAAAACCTGTCGAGCATGAGGTCGTGCGGGCAATCAACGTTTATTTTGTCACGTTCACCCTGCTGTTCTGCACCTCGCTCTTCTTTGTTTCCCTCGAGGGCAGGGATCTGGTCACAAATTTCACGGCGGTCGCCGCGGCAATAAACAATATCGGCCCGGGGCTTGCGCTCGTCGGACCGACACAGAATTTCGGCATATTCCACTGCCTTACAAAGTATGTGCTGATTTTTGACATGCTGGCCGGAAGACTGGAGCTCTTTCCTCTGCTCACGCTCTTTCATCCGGCGCTCTGGAGGGATTTTTTCACGAAGCGGACGAAATAGATGTTACAGCCGCTCATCCGTTATCACCCTCCACGCCTCGCAGAGCCTTTCCAGACTGCAGGCAGCGTTTGCCGGGCTGGTGGACGGCAGTCTCACTGCCTCCCGCCCGGTTATGGGGAGCAGGTATCTCCGGTACAGCTCATGCGCTCTGGCCCCGTTTGCAAAAATGCCCCGGATCGGTGCCGCTGCAAGCACACGGCTCACATCGTTCGGCACGGCGTCCCGGATGGAGGCGTCGGACGAGCCGGTGATCGTGCAGCCCGCGATCACATCCCACAGGGCGATATGCCTTCGGAGAAGCAGCGCTTTCTTTTCCTCAATGCTGTGCGGCACACTTTCGCCGGTCAGCTCCGCGATCACACGCCAGAACCGGTTCTGCGGATGTCCGTAATAAAAGCCCTGCTCCCGCGATTTCACCGACGGAAATGTTCCCAGAATCAGCACGCGCGACTGTGCGTCAAAGACGGGTTCAAAGTTGTGCGTCAGATACTCTCTTTCTGCCATAGAGCAGCCTCCCGATTACATTCTCCTTCATCCATGTAATGACCGGTCCGAGCGCGAACGCGATGGCCACCGTCACCACGCCCGGCATGTTTCCCGCCAGAGCACCGATCACGCAGACCAGGCAGTCCCATATAATGCGCGTCGTCCGGAACGACAGCTTTTTGCATTTCTGAGCGACAATGCTCGGCATGGCATCATACGGCGAGGTTCCGAGATCGGACGCAATATAGGCCGACACGGCAAGAACAAAGAGAAACAGCGCCAGAACCGCAATGATTACGCGGGCCGGCATATGCTCGAATATCCCCTTTGGGAGCCATTTTCCGTTCAGCCATGTAAAAAAATCAAAGCTGTAGCCGACCAGGATCATATTCGCCAGAGTCCCCCAGCCGATCTGGCTTCGATCAAACGCCACCACAAACACAAACAGAATGCAATTCAAAAGCGCCTGCCAGCTTCCAAGCAGCATGCCCAGCTTTCTCGAAATGCCGAGATTCATACAGGTGCAGGGGTCGGTGCCAAAGCCGCACGGCTCCAGAAACGACAGGCAGAAGCCCATCGTGATCACGGCGGCCAAAACCAGCACCAGCCGCTTTATTTCGATATGTAAGAATTTCATTTTCCCTCTCATTCCGCCGCACAAACGGCATGTTCCTTTGCAAATCCGTAAGCCTCTGAAAAAGACTTTGCATCCGCCGGAGGCTTTAAGGAATCGATGATTTAATCAGCGCTTCCTTATATATCCTCCTCGATCTGATTGGTCTGATACCGCAGCCGCTTTCCCCATCGCATCCGGAATTTTTTGAATTCCGACATCTCAATTTCCTGCGTCCTGCATTTGCTGGCCACAATCCGGTATCGCAGGGAATATTCTGACAG
>CAMWWR010000286.1 GCA_947178045.1 uncultured Clostridia bacterium | reverse complement strand
GATTTATATCAAGAACTCTGCGCTTTGCCGCCTCCGCCGAAAGCGCCTCTGTCAGTTCCTTTGACTGCTCCAGATACCAGTCGAACGCATTTTGCTGCATGTCTGCATCCATTTGTCCGAGCATTCCTCCCAGCCGGACAAGCATCGAAATATCCTGTCTCCGAAGCGCCGTATTCGAAAGCGCATCCCTCGACGCGCTCCGAAACGCTTCCTCCAGCGACTGCGCCATGCGCCCGTTCAGCTGCTCCGCGAGCCCTGAAAAAAAAGCGGAAAGCTCCCCTTTTTCCCGCGCTGCCGCCGCCTCGAACGCCTCCGGAAGACTTGACCGCAGATAGCGGACATCCCCCCTCAGCACAAGCATACTGCTGCGCAGCTGCTTCAGCAGCATAATCCGCCTTTCGATCTCCCCGCCGCAATAAAACCCGAAGCCCCCGCAGGCGGCCAGCACCGCAATACTGCCTATTATTCTTATTATCATGCGCTTTCTCCCCTCCTGTTTCCGCCCTCCGGACCCGTCCTGTTTTCAGATACCTCCCGACACCTTTGCTCTCTGCTTTCAAATGCCTTTCAGGCAATCTCCCTCTGTTTTCAGATACCTCCCGGCAGCCTCTGCCCGACAGCGTCGAAAATCCCGCGGACGCCGCATTTTCCGTTCCGCTTTTCGAGAACGACGTAGCGCTCAAACATTTTCTCCTCCATCATACCGCTCAGCACCGGCTTTTTTCTGATCTCCTCCATGTCCGCCCCGTGCACCGTAGCGAGCAGCTTGCAGCCGCAGCTGCTCGCATAGCGCAGTGCGTGCAGATCCTCCTCCCCGCCGATCTCGTCGACCGCGATCACCTCCGGAGCCATGGAGCGCAGCAGAAAAAGCATTCCCTCCGCCTTCGGACAGCAGTCCAGCACATCTGTTCTCATCCCGATGTCATTCTGGGGCACCCCCTGGCAGCAGGCGGCAATCTCCGCACGCTCGTCCACCACGCCCACTGTCATTCCTCCATTTGACAGCTGTCTCACGATATCCCGCAGCATCGTTGTCTTTCCGCCGCCCGGCGGCGCGACGAGCAGCGTGTGAAATACACTCCCGCCCTCTGTGCGCAGCACCGGGAGCAGTCTGTCCGCACAGCCCTTCACCTCGTGCGCCAGCCGGATATTCAAAAAGGAAATATACTTCATGCTTCTGACCCGGTTTTTCTCAAGCACCGTACGGCCGCACACGCCGACCCGGTGACCGCCCGCAATCGTAATATAGCCCTGCCGCACCTCCTCCTCAAACGCATAGAGCGAATAGTTGCTGATATATTCCATCGTCTCACGCAGCTCGTTTTTTCCGACAACAAGAGCCTCGCTCTGCCGCCTCGTGAGCCGTCCGTCCTCCGTCAAAAACATCTCCCCGTCCGTCCGGTTCAGTATCATCGGCTGACCTGCCCGCAGACGGATCTCCAGCAGCTCAGAGCGGGAAAGCTTCGCCCTTGAAAGCGCAAGCTTCAGCCGCCCGCTCATAATTCTCATGATCGCTTCCATCCTGCCGTCCCCCTTCGGCCGCTTCGCCTTTTGTGCGGCCCGGCCTGTTCTTGTAAAATATATGCCTGTCCCCGGGGAATATTCAAAAAATCATCGTTTTCCGTTGTCCTTTTCGTTCTTGTATGCTAAACTGGGAGCGTGTGCATAAAAAAAGCGCCACACGGCGCGGAAATGAGGATTAAAATGCAGTACGGACTTATCGGTGAAACTCTCGGGCACAGCTATTCCAAACAGATCCATGAACGTCTGGCGGATTATTCCTACGAGCTGCACCCGCTCTCCCGCGAGGAATTTCCTGTTTTTATGGAGTCGCATGATTTCAAAGCCATCAATGTCACCGTCCCATACAAAAAGGCCGTCATGTCCTGGCTTGACGAGCTTGACCCGCTGGCAGAAAGGATCGGCGCGGTCAATACAATCGTAAACCGCTCGGGAAAACTGACCGGCTACAATACGGACTATTTCGGGACTTCCTGTACCTGCTCGACCGGCACGGCATTGACGTTCCCGGAAAGAAGGTGATCGTGCTCGGCAACGGGGGTGTTGCGAAGCCGGTATTCACCGCTCTTTCCGAGCGCGGCGCGGGCGAGACCGTCACCGTAAAATACCGCGAGGAACCGGGTGTGGTAACGTACGAAACCGCCGCCCGGCTCCATTCTGACGTAGATATTATCATCAACACAAGCCCGGTCGGCATGTTCCCGAACACGGACGCCACACCGATCGACCTCGCTCCCTATCGGCGTCTTGCAGCCGCCGTTGATATTATTGCAAATCCGCTTGAGACGCGCTTCCTGCGCGAGGCCCGCGAGCGCGGCATCCGCACGGCCGGCGGGCTTGATATGCTGGTGGCGCAGGCAAAATACGCCGTTGAATTCTTTCTCGACACAAAAATCCCGGATGAAAAAATCGCGCCGATCAGTGTGGAAATCGCTGAACTTATGCAGAGATAAAAGCAAAGAAGCGCGGCGGCCTCTCTACGGCATTTCCGCGCTTCTTTCTTCGTACAGCATAATGATATTATGAAAGCATGCATGAAAGCCCAGCTTCTCATAAAGAGGAACCGCCTCACTTGCACCGCTGAGCGTTACACTCTCCACTCCCTCTTCGAACAAATTTTCCAATGCCCTTGAATTCAGAATAATGGCTGCTTTCCTTCGCCGGTATTCCTCCAGGGTGGATACAAATTCCAGCGAGGCGGTGTTTCCGGTCCGGATCGTAGCCGCGGTCGCGGCCGGCACCCCGTCAATTTCCGCCAGATAAAACCGGATATTTTCCTGCTTGAGCCAAACGGAGTAATTCTCGGCGTCAATCATCTTCCACCCGTGCAAAGCGGTGTTGACCACATCCACCCAAATCTCAAAATCTTCCTTCGTCCGCACCTCCCGGCACGAAACAGCAGTATTTTCTTCCTGCTTATATGGACGGAAATCCTCCACTCTCAGGAGCATGCCGGGTTCCGGTATCTCCGCCCCTGCCGAGAGATTTCGAAAACCGTTCGCCTCCAGCAGCTCAATGGTATTGTCCGGCCTTGCGTCCGGGGTAATTAGCCAGCGCTGCGGGACGGTCTTTGACCGGATTCCGGCAATAAGCTTCTGCAGCTCCTCCTGGAACCTGCTTTCATCCAGCTTTATATGAAAGGCCAGGGAAGGGCCCGCCCTTCCCTCCTCAGGAATAATCCAGTCAACCGCTCCTTCATGCAGACCGACAATCCCCGACAACGCAAAAATGCGATAATATCGATAATAATTTTCTATGCCCGATTTTGATTCCTGCAGTGCTGCATCCTGAGTGTTCACCTTTCCTGTCCTGCCTCCATTTTATTCCAGCGAAACCCGATGTATCATTCCGATATAATTTCCGTCCTCCGCGTCCGTCATGCTTCTTGCCGAAACATATTCCAGTGTATGCGGATCGATGGCGCGGATAAATACAAGCTCGTTTTCCGCGTCCGTGTTGAGCATAAGCTTTTTCGCACTCTCGATCGGCATTTGGTTCGTGACGGCCTCCGGCTTGGTGGTGCAGTAAATCTCCATGGGGAAATCGTCGGATTCAAATACCTCATACCAG
>CAMWWR010000285.1 GCA_947178045.1 uncultured Clostridia bacterium | reverse complement strand
GTCTATCCCCGCCACACAGACTGCAATCAGCTTATCCGGTCTGCCCTGAAACATGCTGCCCATACTCGTCGCCTCCTTTTCAATCCGCGTACTCGCCCGGGCTGCCCGATCCAAAACCGAACCGGCCTCATTCCAAACGATACATTATAAGGTTTCATTTACGATTTTTCCATCTAAATATATCTCTATTATATATCAAGTCGACCTCTTTTTCAACGCCAACTTAAAAAATGTTTTTTCCTGTACAAAATACCGTTTTTCGATCGCTCGATCTTATGGTATAATGGCCAAAGGATATTGCTGGTTCGCGTCCAACCAAAGGAACCGCACCGGGGGTGCGGCGGACAAATGCATCAGCAAATCGTGCGCATCCGCCGGATAATTTCTTTGGCGAATCGTGCTGAACAGCCTGAAAAAATCAGAAAGGTTTCCGTTATGCTTTATATTGCTGCCGCCCTGTATGAGGAGGCGATCCCGTTCTTCGACGCCCTCTCCATGAAAAAGAATACTTCCTTCGCTCATTTTGACCTGTTTTCCGGCGAGGACTCCATGCTGCTTCTGACAAAGACCGGCGCAATACGGGCCGCCGCTGCCGTCTCCAGCATGCTCACCGCCTTTCCTCCCCAGAAAACTGATCTCTTTCTCTCCGTCGGAACGGTCGCCTGCCCGGATTCCGAAATTCCTGTCGGAACGCCGTTTATCCTGCAGCAGATCACCGATGCGGCCTCCGGCAGAACGTTCTGCCCGGAGCTGCTTTTTCGCGCGCCATTTCCGCGGGCCGCGCTGACGACGGTACACCGTGTGCTGACTGCAGAAATGCTGAAGTCCTTTCCTCTGCATGCGCCCGGCTCGGACATTATGTCGAACACCGGCGTGCTGGCAGGCTGTCCGCCCGTGCCGATGCTCTGCGACATGGAAACAAGCGGCGTCTGCGAGGCCGCCCTTCCCTTCTTTTCGTGCGAGCAGCTTTTTTTCTGCCGGGTCGTTTCGGATCACGGAATTGATGCACAGGCCATGTCACCGGAACGGCTGCGCGCGCTTGTCACCGAATGTACCGGCCGCTGTGCGGACGGACTGATCCCGTGGCTGAAGGAGATTTCCGGACTGCGCGAGACTTCGCCCGCGCTTCCGCCCGGGGCGGTAGCCTTTTGTGAAGCGGCCGTCAGCGCGCTCCGGCTCTCCGCCGCCAATGCGGAGCAGCTCCGGCGTCTTCTGCTGTATCTGCATCTGAGCGGCGTCGCATATCTGGAGGAGATGAGCACTCTGCTCGAAAAACCGCTGCACTCGCCGTGCCGCACAAAAAAGGAGGGACAGGCTTACCTTGAACAGCTCAAAGAACACTTTCTATAATCCGCCGTTCTCCCGTGTCTACATTGAGGAGGAGGCGCTCGCTTCCCCCGCGGCGGCGGACCTGCTCCGCGCGGCCGCGAAATATTCCGGCGGACAGCAGCCGATCGTCATTCGCCGCTATATGGACGTGTTCGGCCGCGCGCATCAGAGCTTTGCGGTGCAGAAAAATTCTCCCGCGCTCATTCTTGCCGTAAAGCACGGCAGTTTTCTGTATCCGGGCGCGGATGTGTGCCAGAGCTTTGGAAATTCACACTTTTACTATACCTCCTTTGCGATGAATTGTCCCTTCCACTGTGAGTATTGCTATCTGCAGGGAATGTATCCGTCCGCTAATCTTGTGCTGTTCGTCAATCTGGATGACTACTTCGCAGAAATCGAGCGCCTGCTCGCACAGCACCCGGTCTATCTCTGCATCTCCTACGATACGGACCTGCTCGCCCTGGAGCGCATGACCGGCTTTGTGCGGCGCTACCTCGAATTTGCCGCCGGGCGGGAAGGGCTTGTAACGGAACTGCGCACCAAGAGCGCGTTCCCCGTCCGGCAGCTGATTTTCCCTCCGGCAACGGCGGACGGCGGGTCCGACGGGGCGGTATGTCCGGGAGGCGCGGCTTCCCTGTCCGCCGCCATCCCGCGGACGATCCTCGCTTATACCCTGTCCCCGGAAAGCGTCGTCTCCCGCTATGAGCACGGAACGGCCCCGCTTTCGGCGAGACTGTCCGCTCTCCGGGCAGCTGCACAGGCCGGCTTCCCCGTCCGTCTGTGCTTTGATCCGCTGCTGCGCATTCCTGATTTTGACCGTATATACGGCGAATTTATTGATGAGGTGCACTCTGCTCTGGACGATGTTCCGATCCTGGATGTCGGGATCGGAGTTTTCCGCATCTCAGACAGCTATTTAAAGCAGATGCGCAAAAGTCTCCCCGGCTCCGCTCTGCTGCAGTACCCGTTCGAAAATACCGGTCATGTATGCCATTACGGCGCGCGCGGAGAAAAAATGATCGCCTTTGTAAAGCAGCGGCTTTCCGGATGGATCCCGGAGGAGAAAATCTATACGCCGCAGCTTCCGGAGGGACGCGGAGCTTAAAATTTTAAAACTGACGGAGGTACAAGGATGAAACGGGCAATATTGACCGGCGCTTCGAGCGGAATCGGTGCTGCGATCGCAGGAGAGCTTTTGATGCTGGATTATGAGGTGTACGGCTTCGGGCGGAGTTTCCCCGAATCGCCGGAGGAGAATTACCTTTCCGCACTGCTCCCCGGCGTGCCTTCCGACCGGCTTGCCAATTTTCATGCCGTCCGGTTCGATCTGACGAAAACCGGGGCGCTCGCCGAGCGGGTGCGCGAAATCCGGAAGGAGGGCAGAATATCCCTGCTTGTCAACAACGCCGGCGTCGGCTATTTCGGGCTTCACGAGGAATTGTCGCCCGCCATGCTCCACGAGATGGTCACCGTCAACCTCGAGGTGCCGATGCTTCTGTGCCGCCTGCTGCTCCGCGATCTGAAGGAGACGGGCGGCCATATCATCGAGCTCTCCTCCGTCACCGCCCGAAAAAGCAGTCCGCACGGCTGTGCCTACGGCGCTACCAAGGCCGCGCTGACCGCCTTCTCGGGCAGCCTGTTCGATGAGGTGCGCAAATACGGCGTCCGCGTCACCTGCATTCATCCGGACATGACAAAGAGCAATTTTTACCGCAGCGCGGATTTCGGACCGGAGGAGGCGGCGGACTGCAGTCTTTCCCCCGAGGACGTCGCCGCCGCGGTCCGCTGTGTGCTCACCGCCCGGGACGGCCTTGTCGTTTCCGACATGACCCTCCTGCCGCAAAAGCACCGGATCGCCAGAAAAAATCAGAAAAAATGAGAAGCTGGAGGTAATTGTGATGAATGAAACAGATCGTATTTATGATTTATCGACGCTCTGGAAATATGCCGCGGAGGTCTTCCCCGGATTTGAACAGCGGTCGATCGACTGGGACCGGGCATATTCCGACTTTCTCACTCGGGTTCTCTCTGCCGGGTCGGACCGGGAATTCCACCTTCTTCTTGCAGAATTCCTGAACCTGTTAGGAGACGGACACACCGATTATCGTTTTCCCACAGAGCTGATGCAGGAAACCGGCTATCTGCCCTTTCATCTGATTTTTCTGGACGGCAGCTACTATATCCGGGAAATCGAAGCCTCCAAACGGGATTTTCTCTCCGCCCTGATTCTTTGCGTGACAGGAGTGGATGTCGGCGAGCTGCTGAACA
>CAMWWR010000284.1 GCA_947178045.1 uncultured Clostridia bacterium | reverse complement strand
GATCGATGAGCGTCAGGCGGTATATCTGCCGCTTATGCTCTCTCCTCTGACGGTTTTTCTTCTCCGCCAGAATATAAAGCTCGTCCCGGAGGAGCTGATTGACGCGGCCCGCATGGAGACCAATTCGTTTTTTATCCTTCTCTTTCGCATCGTGCTGCCCCAGCTTAAGAGCACGCTTGCCGCGGCCGCCGTCCTTTTGTTCTGTGAGAGCTGGAATATCGTCGAGCAGGCGATGATCCTGCTGCCCCGGAACGAGGAGATCAAACCTCTCTCCGTCATGATGAACCGCTATCCGGAGGAGCTGCGCTCCGCCTGCGCCGCCCTTTATCTCGCGCCGGTCGGCGCGGTGCTGGTTTTCTTTGCAGTGGCCCGGGCGGTACAGAGCATCCGCGGCGGGCAGATTCCTGCACAAAAATAAAAGACTGACATAAAGGACTGACCCGGGAATCAGATTCCCGTACAACTGAAAATGAGGATTTACCATGCAGAACAAAAATTATATGAATGCAGAGCAGGTACTGCCTCCGCAGCTTTTTGAGCAGGTGCAGCAATTTGCTGCGGGCAGGCTTCTTTATGTACCCCTGCCGCAGGCATCTGCGCGGCCCTGGGGAGAGGGCACCGGGCAGCGCAGCTACTACCGGAAGCGCAATCAGATGATCTGTAATCAATACAGCTACGGCGTGAGCATCTCCCTGCTGGCGGAGGAATACTGCCTGTCCCGGGAAACGATTAAAAAAATTGTTTACAACAAGAAAAACAGGCAGAATCTGCCCTTTTATCCCAATGCTGCTTCGGCAGAACAATATAACAGAGCCAGGCTGCTGGAGGAATGGGTGCACACCTACCTGCTGTATGAGCGTAAGAACAAGGTTTTCTCGGATGGACTGCATCAAAAACCGAGGTATTACGTTGGCCCTGTGGCCGTGCCGCTGACTCTTTACACCCGAAGCAGCGGCCCGGAGGAACGTATGAAATGGCGGGTGCACCCCCTTGTCTGGGAGCGCAGAGTGGCAGCCTGGCAGCAGCGTATCCGGCAGCAGGTTCCGCTGCCTCCGCTGATCGTGGGCTATGCAGAGGGGCGCTTTGAACTGAATTGCGGCTCCCCTCTCTATGAAGCGCTGATCCGGGAAGGGCTCCGCTCCTTTCCTGTAATCTTCTGGTGCAGCAGCACAGCGGATTGCAGGGCACTCGAGAAAAATTATTCGCCGTCTATGGCGACTTTCGTTTAAGAAAAAGTATACCTGCTTTCGCAGCCCGCCTTCTGGTAAGATATCCTTGCCGGAAGGCAGAAAATGCATATTGGCGCAGCCGGCGCTTATAAAATGCCCGGTATATGCGCAATATCGAAGGGAGGTATCTATGCGGACGCTTTATATCGGCAGGCGGAACGCTTCCTGGCAGCAGTTGCAGGGTCTGAAGGAAAATCGAACCAAGCGGCTGCGCCAGGGGGCCTTTTTGTGGAGGGCGTAAGGAATATCAATCAGGCTGTGGCAGCAGGCTGGCAAATACGCAGCTTTATCCATTCCGGACAGCTTCTTTCGGATTGGGCGCGGAATCTTCTGACATCTGTAAAGACGGAAATCAACTATCAGCTCACTGCAGAGCTGATGGCCGAGCTGAGCGGCAAGGAGGATGTGTCGGAGCTGATGGCCATCGTGGAAATGAGAAAACCGCGAAGGCAGCAGAATGCGGAAAATCCTTTGCTGGTGCTGTTTGACCGCCCCGGCAACCGGGGCAATCTCGGCACTATCCTCCGCACCTGCGACGCGCTGGGCGCGGAGGAGCTGATCCTGACCGGACATGGGGTGGATCTGTATGACCCGGAGGTACTGCAGGCCAGCATGGGCTCTTTTTTCCGGGTTCCGGTGCGGCAGATGGAGCGCAGTGACGAACTGGACGCATATATACGGGCTCTGCGGGCAAAATATCCGACTCTGCGGCTGGTCGGCACTACGGCCCACAGGGAAAAAAATATATACGAGGAACTGCTTTCCGGCCCGGTGCTGCTGATGCTCGGAAACGAAACGGTCAGGCTGAGCCGCAGATACCGTGAGATGGCCGATGTGCTGTGCAGCATTCCCATGGCGGAAACCTCCTCGGCCTCTTCGCTGAACGTCGCCTGTGCAGCGTCGATTTTGTTGTATGAGGCGGCAAGACAGAGAGCAATATCCGGAACGGAAATTCCCGGCAATTTGCCCCGGCAGCCGGACCGTGCAGAATCCCCACACGGTTCGGCACAGAAAGGAGATTTTGAATGATATACGGAACCTGCAGCGCAGCCCGCGAGTATGAGGAACGCGGCAAAATCAGCGAATGGCTGCAGCTGTTTTTAAGAAATGACGGACATAATACAGCGCTTGCGGACGGTCTTCTGCAGGAGGAGCGCTGCTATATCGGGCTGAAAATGCTCCCGCTGTTCCTGCTCGACCAAATTAAATCCGGCGCTCCGGAATATCTGAACGATCAGGACTCCATCGATTACTTTTTCCTTGTCGTGGACCGGATGAAGCAGGCCTACGGCAACTGGGATATTCCTCCCCTGATCGTAGAATACGGGGAGAACGGCTTTTACGTCAATGACGGTCGCCACCGGCTGGAAATGTACCGGCAGCTGGGCATTCCCGAGGCTCCGGCTGTCCTCTGGACGACCGGGACCCGGCTGAGGGATCAGCTTCTGGAGCTGCTGAGATCCTGCTGAGAATTCGGCCTCCGG
This sequence comes from uncultured Clostridia bacterium, assembly GCA_947178045.1. Lineage (GTDB taxonomy): Bacteria > Bacillota > Clostridia > Lachnospirales > Lachnospiraceae > RGIG4057. The sequence continues at coordinate 904 of CAMWWR010000284.1, read as the reverse complement.
AGCTGCCGAGGTCCTGGTAAGAAAGAAGAGCGAGGAAACCGGGCCGCAGCCCGATTCCCCGCTCTTCTTTTTATATCCTGTAACGGAACACTTATTTTGCCAGCAGGAGCATAATCTCATTGCTTCTGGCAATAAACTTTGACATTGCCTCCGGAGCCAGCGGCTTGTGGCTGATGAGCGCGAGATCATACAGCTGCTCGCAGAACATCGGCACATGCTCCCCGTCGCCGTGCTCAAAAACATATTTCACAAGCGCATTGTTCGCATTGAGAATCAGCGTCTCCTCGCCGGCGAACATTGTCGGATCCATGCCGTACATATTGTACATTTTCATCATATCCTGCATTCTCCGGCTCTCCTCGGAAAGGGTGACCATCGCTGAAATGCCCGCATCCTTGAGCTTCTCCACCTTCACCTCGAGCTTTTCTTTGCCGAGCACCTTCCGGAACAGCTCCGTCAGCGTATCGGTCTCCTGCTTTAACGCCTCGGTCTCCCCCTCTCCGACCTCCTCCTTAAAGGTGTCGGTCAGATCCGCGTCAATGCGCTGGAAACGGATTTTGTCGTTGTTCTGCTCCAGCTGGGAAATAAACGGCTGGTCGATATTGTGCGTCAGAATGACGGCGTCGATGCCCTGCTCGTTAAACATCCGGATATACTGGCTCTGCTGCTGTTCATCCGCAGCAAGTGGAAGGCCACTGGGCGAATGGACAAGGAATTTATCGACGGTTTTGAGGGCTGGAAACGGTATGGCCTGTTGGCGGCAAAAATCCTGCTCACCGCCGGGGTGATCTGGGAGATCATTGTGGTGCTGATATTCGCCGCCCTGCTCATCCTCCGGCCCTGGAACGCCATTCTGCCCGGTTTGTAGACTTTCCCCGAAAAATCCGCAAAAATCGGGTTGACA
>CAMWWR010000283.1 GCA_947178045.1 uncultured Clostridia bacterium | reverse complement strand
GCTGCGGAGGGAGATCGTGCGCTCGGGAGGGCTTGCGGAGGAGGAGATTCCGGGTGTGCCGGCCTGCGTGGCGCGAAAGAAGGGACGGCGCGCGGAGGCATTTTCCGCGGAGAATGAGAGCAAAAACAAAATGCTGGCGGAATATTACCACGGAAAGCTGAAAAATCTCCGAATCGTGACGGCGGCGCTGGCGCTCGTGATTGTCGCGATGTTCGCAATCACAATCCTGCTTCCGAATACGCCGCTGCATGATGCGGAGCTGCAGCTGCAGGACAAGTATGCCGACTGGGACCAACAGCTGACGGAGCGAGAGAACGCTGTGCGGCAGAGGGAGCTGGAGCTGGGAATTACATATACGCCGTAGGGACGGACCGTTTTCACACTTTTTTCAATAAGTTTTCACAAAGCGGATAAATGTGCGGGCTAAAATAATTTCCAGAGGTTTTCTGTAAGGAGGCAGCACCGCTGCCGGGAGAGCGGAACAGCGCAGAAGCAAAAGCCGCGGGCAGCAGGAAGCAGCGCCAAATACCACGCAGGCAGCGCAGCATACTGCGGGGGCGGCGCGGAAGATATGGGAAAGGACGGGAAGGACGATGGGGCAGTGCAGGATTCTGGTGGTGGACGACGAGAGCCGGATGAGAAAGCTGGTGAAGGATTTTCTTGTCCGGAGCGATTATGACGTGCTTGAGGCGGAGGACGGGGAAGCGGCCCTGGATGTGTTCTATGAGCATCGGGACATCGCGCTGATCATTCTGGACGTTATGATGCCGAAGCTGGACGGGTGGCAGGTGTGCCGGGAGATCCGCCAGTATTCCAAAGTGCCGATTATCATGCTGACGGCAAAGAGCGATGAGAGGGACGAGCTGATGGGCTTTGAGATGGGAGTGGACGAATACATCTCAAAGCCGTTCAGCCCGAAGATCCTGGTGGCGCGCGTGGACGCGGTGCTGCGGCGCACGATGCAGAAGGAGGAGGGGAGCCTCACGGTCGGGGGGATCGTCGTGGACAGGACGGCCCATCAGGTCACGATCGACGGGCAGGATATCGAGCTGTCGGTCAAGGAGTTTGAGCTGCTCACCTATTTTATCATGAACCGGGGCGTCGCCCTGTCCAGGGAAAAAATTCTGAATAATGTCTGGAATTATGACTATTTCGGAGATGCCCGCACGATCGACACCCATGTGAAGAAGCTCCGCAGCAAAATGGGCGCGAAGGGCGACTGCATCAAGACAATCTGGGGCATGGGCTATAAATTCGAGGTGAGCGAATGAGACGCTCGCTGCGGTTTAAAATAACCTCGGTGATGGTTCTGTGCATGATGACGATGATCCTGCTCTGCTGGATATTGAACAAGTCGTTTCTCGAGGACTATTACCAGCGCACGAAGGTCACGATGCTCGGCAGCAGCTTTGACGCGCTGAAGGAGCAGCTTTCCGGTGAGGAAATGTATGACATTCTCTCGCTGACGGAGGAGCAGCGCGACCGGATTTACGAGCTTATTTACGAGCTCAGCTTCGGCAGCAACATTGATATTTACATTATTAATCAGCGGATGATTGTGCGCTCCAACACGTCGAAAACTGCGCAGAACCGCATGACGGCCTCGCGGATCACCTATGTGCTGGGCGGCGGCTCCGGCTACGATATCGAGGATGTCCAGCTGCTCTACACAAACGGGGAATATGACGTGTATTCGCAGACGGATCGAAGTCAAAAATCAAATTACATCGATCTGTACGGGATTCTTGACAACAATCTGGAGGTTTTTATCCGGGCCAATTACGAGAGCATTCAGGAGAGCGCGGCGATTGCAAGCCGTTTTTTGGCGTATGTCGGGCTTTTTGTTGTCGCACTCGGAACCGTGGTAATTTTCCTGATCAGCCGGAATTTCACGCGCCCGATCCTCGAGCTGGCAGAGATATCCAAAAAGATGGCAGAGCTGGATTTTGACGTGAAATATCACGGGGAATCCAGGGATGAGGTCGCGCTGCTCGGCAGCAGCATGAATGAGCTTTCGGAAAAGCTGGAGCGCACGATCTCCGAGCTGAAGAGCGCCAATAACGAGCTGCAGTCAGACATTCAGAACAAGATACAGATCGACGAGATGCGCAAGGATTTCCTGTCGAATGTCACCCATGAGCTGAAAACGCCGATCGCGCTGATCCAGGGCTACGCGGAGGGGCTTCAGGATAATATCAACGACGACGCGGAGAGCCGCGAATTTTACTGCGATGTTATTATCGACGAGGCGCAGAAAATGAACAAAATGGTGAAGAAGCTCCTGACGCTCAACCAGATTGAGTTCGGGCAGAATCAGGTTGAGCTGGAGCGCTTCGACATTGTCGCCCTGATCCGTTCCGTGATCGGCTCCGTCGACATCATCGTGAAGCAGAAGGGGGTAAGGCTGATCTTCGACGAGTCGGAGCCGGTCTATGTGTGGGCGGATGAATATATGATCGAGGAAGTTATTACCAATTACGTCAGCAATGCGCTGAATCATGTGTCGGGGGCGAATATCATCGAGGTAAAGCTTGTCCGGCGGGGCGATGTTGTCCGCGCGGCGGTGTACAATACCGGCGACCGGATACCGGAGGATGAGCTGGAAAATATCTGGATCAAGTTTTACAAGGTGGACAAGGCGCGCACGCGGGAATACGGAGGAAGCGGTATCGGACTGTCCATCGTCCGGGCGATCATGGATTCCCATCACCGGGAATGCGGCGTGATCAATCACGAGAACGGCGTGGAGTTCTGGTGCGAGCTCGACGCGCATGTCTGAGAAAACGCGGATGAGAAAAATCCGAGATAAACATTGCCGAATCCGCGAAAGAGTGGTATGATATTGTAGAATAAAGAATTGGACGGGGAGGGGCAGTTCGTGAAAAAGAAAGCAATACTGGCGGCGATGATGGCTTCTGCGCTACTGGCGGAGGGCTGTCTGCTGGATACTTATTCGCTGACAGAGGAGGAGCAGGATATCATTGCGGAGTATGCCGCGGCCGTGCTGCTTCGGCACGATGAGGACTATACGGAGGCTCTGTTGTCGCCCACGCCGGTGCCGAGTCCGACTCCCGCACCGAGTCCGACTCCTGATCCGTTGTCCACGCCGACTCCCGGGGCGTCCGGCTCCGGTGCATCGGGAAATCACGGTGCAGGAAAGGAACCTGAGGATCGCGTGCAGACGGATCTGAACGGGGTGTTCGGGCTGGAGGGACTGACGGTGCAGTATGACGGATATGACACGGCCGGTCGGTTTGAGGAAAAGGAATACTCTTATGTTGTGAAAGCCGGTGAGGGCAAGCAGCTTGTAAAGGTGTATCTGGTGCTGACCAATACGGCGGGGATCGATCAGAGCTTTGACTTTTCCACCATGAATATGAAATATGAGCTGAGCTATGGCAAAAATAAACGGATACAGCCAAAGATCACGCTGCTGTCGGGAGATATGAACCTGCCGGTAGAGCTTGCCGCAGGGGGCAGGACAACAGGCTGTATCGTATTTGAGACGAGCGCGGATGCGGATCTGTCGAGCGGGGCGCTGGTCATTCGGAGAGACAATTACGAGTGCAGTCTTCCGCTTAAGTGAGAATCTGTTCTGCCGGGCGGTATCAGGAGCTGTCCCCGGCATGGCGGGGATACAGCAT
>CAMWWR010000282.1 GCA_947178045.1 uncultured Clostridia bacterium | reverse complement strand
GGAGAACAGAGCAAAGCTGGCAGAGCGGTGCGAAGGGCGGCGTCAATCCGGCGCTGGGCGCGGACACGGGGAGGGATGAGATGGCAGAGACGGCGTATCTGGATCTGATTTTTCTCGTCAACCTTGCAATGGATTATCTGCTGCTGTGCCTGACAGCCCTGTTCTGCAAAAGCGGGGCCGGGCGGGGCAGGAGATTTGCCGCGGCCGCCTTCGGAGCGCTGTGTGCCTGCGTTCCCGTATTCTTCCCGATTCGCGGAGCCGCCGCACTCGGATTTCTTCCGGTCTGCGCGGCAGTTATCGCATGGATCGCGTTCGGCGGGGAAGGGCGGAAGGTGCTGCAAAACAGTGCGGCGATGCTCGCCCTTACCTTTGTGCTGGGAGGGATGATCTACAGCGCCGGCATGGCGGTCTGCGGACAGTGGGGCATGCGGGAGAGCTCTCTGTCCCTGTCTGCCGCCGGACTCACCGCGGCGACCGCGGCAGCAGCGGGCTGCATCCTGCTTGTCCGCGCTCATCGGCGGGAGGGACGAAAGCGGCTCATCTATCCGGTAAGACTTGTCCTGTTTGGACAGGAGGTGTGCTGCCGGGGGCTGCTGGATACCGGAAACTGCCTGTATGAGCCGTTCGGCGGCAGGCCGGTCATTCTGCTGACCGACCGGGCGCTGATGCAGGCGGTGCGGGAGGGACTGCAGAGGGAACCGCAGAAAAGCCGGTTCGTTCCGTTCCGCTCGGTCGGAAACCGGGAAGGAATATTGGAGGGAACCGAGCTTTCGGAGCTGGTGATCTCCCTCGCGCAGGGCGAGGTGAAGCAGAACGGCGTCGTGGCGGCCTGTGCCGGCTTCGAGGCGGGAAGGAAGGAATATCAGGTGATTTTGCATCCGGATCTGCTGCCGGATTTCATATCGGAATGAGAAAGGTATAAGATTGAGATTTTCAATCTGCAGGTTTGTGTCTGCGCGGAATCCACAAACCTGATATACGCAACAAAAGCCGCGCAGAAATGAGGAAAAAAATATGCTGTTTAAAATCGTGCTGGCGAACAAATTTCAGCTTCGTATGAAGCCGAATCTTCTGGCGATGCTGTTTCGAAAAAAGGGAGATATTCATTACATAGGAGGCTCGGAAATTCTTCCGGCTCCCCTGAGCCCGACGCAGGAGGCGGATGCGCTTTCCCTGCTCGGCACGTCGGAGGATTCGACGGCGCGCGCGGTGCTGGCAAAGCACAATCTGAGGCTTGTCGTCTATATTGCAAAAAAATTTGATAATACCGGCGTGGGGGTGGAGGATCTGATCTCGATCGGAACGATCGGGCTGATGAAGGCGATCAATACCTTCAACCCGACAAAAAATATTAAGCTCGCGACCTACGCGTCCCGGTGCATCGAAAATGAGATTCTGATGTATCTGCGGCGGAACAGCAAGCTGAAAATGGAGGTCTCCATCGACGAGCCGCTCAATGTGGACTGGGACGGGAACGAGCTTCTGCTCTCTGATATTCTGGGCACCGAGGAGGACGGGATCTACCGCAGCATCGAGGCGGAGGCGGACAAAAAGCTTTTGTACAAGGCGCTGGAAAAGCTCGGCGAGCGGGAAAAGATCATCGTCAAGCTCCGCTTCGGGCTGAATACGAGCGACGGTCGGGAGCGCACGCAGAAGGAGGTGGCGGATCTTCTCGGCATATCGCAGTCCTACATATCGAGACTGGAGAAAAAAATTATGAAGCGGCTCAAAAAGGAAATGCTGAACTGCGGGACCACCTCCCTGTGACAGGCGGCCGGCGCATGCCGCCGGAGTTTATGGCTCCGCCTGGAGTACAAGAAAATGCTTCCTTTTTTCTGCCTTCTTTGTTATAATGGCACTACATAGCCGCCGCGGCGGCAAATGGGTCAGACGAAAGCTGTCCCGGAAAGCTCACGCTTTCCGGGACGGGGAAAGGAAGGCACGGTGTTATGAAATCAGACATTGAAATTGCGCAGGCGGCCAGCCTGCAGCCGATCGGCCTGGTGGCGGAAAAGCTCGGAATCAGCGAGGAGGATCTGGACTATTACGGAAAATACAAGGCAAAATTCTCGGACAGCCTGTATGGCAAGCTTGCGGGCAGAAGCGACGGAAAGCTTGTTCTTGTAACGGCAATCAATCCGACCCCGGCCGGGGAGGGTAAGACGACGACGACGGTGGGACTCGGGCAGGCGCTCGGGAAAATGGGAAAAAAGGCGGTTATCGCGCTGCGCGAGCCGTCGCTCGGGCCCTGCTTTGGCATCAAGGGAGGAGCGGCGGGCGGTGGAAATGCGCAGGTCGTGCCGATGGAGGATTTGAATCTGCATTTTACCGGTGATTTTCACGCGATCACCTCCGCCAACAACCTGCTCGCAGCGATGCTCGACAATCATCTTATGCAGGGGAACACGCTGAATATCGATCCGAAGCAGATCGTGTGGAAGCGCTGCGAGGACATGAACGACCGTGCGCTGCGCAATATTGTGATCGGCCTCGGGAAAAAGACGGACGGCGTTGTGCGCGAGGACCATTTCATCATCACCGTCACCTCTGAGATCATGGCGATCCTCTGCCTGGCGGACGATATGGACGACCTGAAAAAGCGCCTGGCAAAGATCATCGTGGCGTACACCCCGGACGGAAAGCCGGTGACGGCGGAGGATCTGAAGGCGGTCGGCGCGATGGCGGCGCTGTTAAGGGACGCCATCCGGCCGAATCTGATCCAGACGCTGGAGAACACGCCGGCGATCGTCCACGGCGGCCCGTTCGCAAACATTGCGCACGGCTGCAATTCCGTGCGGGCGACGAAGACTGCGCTGAAGCTGGCGGATTATGTGATCACGGAGGCGGGCTTCGGGGCGGATCTCGGAGCGGAGAAATTCTTTGACATCAAGTGCCGTATGGCCGGCTTAAAGCCGGATGCCGCCGTGCTTGTGGCGACAGTGCGCGCGCTCAAATACAACGGCGGCGTGCCGAAGGACGAGCTGTCGAAGGAGGATCTTGACGCGCTGAAGCGGGGCATCGTCAACCTGGAGAAGCATATCGAAAACATTCAGAAGTACGGCGTGCCGTGTATTGTGACGCTGAACCGCTTTGTGAGCGACACGGACGCGGAGCTGGCGTTTGTGAAGGCGTTCTGCGAGGAGCGCGGCTGCGAGTTTGCGCTTTCCGAGGTTTGGGAAAAGGGCGGCGAGGGCGGCATCGAGCTCGCCGAAAAGGTGCTGGAGACGCTGGAAAACAAGGAGAGCCATTTCCGGCCGCTGTATGAGGACGGTCTCGGGCTCAGGGAAAAAATCGGGACGATCGCCCGGGAGATCTACGGAGCGGACGGTGTGACGTACGACGCGGCAGCCGCAAAGCAGCTCGACAGGCTTACGGAGCTTGGCTTCGGCTCGTTCCCGGTCTGCATGGCGAAGACGCAGTATTCGCTGTCGGACGACGCGGCGAAGCTCGGCCGGCCGTCGGGCTTTACCATCAACATCCGCGAGGTCTATGTATCCGCGGGCGCGGGCTTTGTTGTGGCGCTGACGGGTGCGATCATGACGATGCCGGGACTGCCGAAGTCGCCTGCCGCGGAGCGGATCGATGTGAACGCCGATGGGGTCATCACCGGGCTGTTCTAAGGAAGCGCTGATTAAATCATCGCTTCCTTAGAGC
>CAMWWR010000281.1 GCA_947178045.1 uncultured Clostridia bacterium | reverse complement strand
GCCTGGATGGTGGACAGGCTCAATAAAAATCTAAAGCCCATGTAAGGAACTGTTATGTGCGGCTTATTGGCATGAGATACACTTACAAATCAGAATTCAGCGGAGGAAGTATAATGAAGGCTTATCACATGAGCGAAACACTAAAGGCGGGGGATACTCTGGAAGCGGATCATCAGAAGCTTGTAGAGCTTGCGGAGCCATTTGTCCAGGCACTTGAGCATAGTGCGGACTGCTTTTACGGGATGGTTCTCAACGGAAAGTATATGTGTGCAGTGCTGAGAAAGTTCAGATTATGGGAATGGTCGGACTATGCCAAATGGTCTACAGAAGGCGCATTTGAATTTATCCGGAGAACAGAGTTTCCTACCGCTGTAAGCCGTTTAGGGTGTAATTATTTTTATGATAATCTGGAGAATGTCAGGCATCTGTATGAGTATGACTGGGGGGATGAGCCCGAGGAGGTGCAAAGCAGGATCCATCTGTTCGAGGTTATGCTGGATGACGATGCTGCTCAAAGGTATGATATGAGCATCTATGACCAGGCTTATAATGCGATGGAAAAGAATCAGGATGTGCAAATGGTTCTGGACTGTGCACGGAGGTATTTTGCCGGAGCTCATACCGAAAAACCGATATGGGAGATTCTCAGCGACAGAAATATCCGGATTACAGAGGATATCACAGCACTTTTACGATAATTCAGAAAACAGCAGAAGAGGATCGCAGTACGGCGGATTTCATATCTTCCGTTCAGCGATCCCCTTCTGTTTTCTGTGCGGGAATTTTTTCTTCGATATTTCCCTGCTTATCCGATGCCTTTTATCTGCGCTATCGAACGCAGATCATCCGAATCCGGCAATCTCACTCCGTCGCCCGATTCAGGTAAATATCCGAATCCGGCAACCTTTTCCTGCTGCCGGATTCAGGTAAACATCCGAATCCGGCAATCTCACTCTGTCGCCTGACTCGGGTAAATATCCGCGCTAGGCGCGGAATTCCGCCAGATGCGGGCGGAACGCCTTGTAAATCAAGGTTCCCCTCTCATCGCCGAAGCTCTTGACAAAGGCAAGATGCAGCTGGTGATGGTTCGTCGTGTCGTGCCCGAACATGATATCGGAAATGATATCGAGGGATTCCTGATTTTCGGAAAACTCCTCCGGAAGGTATTTGCGCAGGAGGGCGGCCTTTTCCGAAACCGTCAGATTGGAAAAATCCAGCTCCATGTTTTCGCCGTCCAGCACCGCATCGGCGACGGGAAGCTCCGAGCCTGCCGGAACAGCACCGCCGGCCGCCGTTTCCTCCGCGCGCCGGGTCTCTGCCGTCGTTTCGGCAATGTGATCCGCCAAAGCGGCAGAGGAAGTGTTATCAGGAGCAGCACTGACAGGGGAAGTGCTGCCGGAGAGAGCGGACACGCTGTTTTCCGTACCCTGCGTGTTCCCGGTCTCATCAACCGGCGTTTCGACCGCGGTATTTTCCGGCGTCTGCGCCTTCTCCGGCTGCTTCGCCTTGCCGCGCGACCGCGCTGCCCCGCGGATGCGGGTCTCGCCGCTCTTCTTTACGGCGGCATTTTTCCCGCGTTTCCCCTTTGATGCTTCCTTCGGTGCTTCTGCCCTGACAGGAGCAGGAGCGGGTGCAGGCGTCTGAACCTGTGCCTGCGCTTCCTCGCCTGTCGGCTGCAAAACATGATAAACGTTCGTTCTTGATACGGACATGCCGCGCTCCTGCCAGAACCTCACGACGGCATCAAAGCCGCAGTCGTTCGAGACGATGACATAATTTGATTTTGATGCAGTTTTCAGCAGGTAGCCAAGATAGCTGACCAGCTGGAAATCCAGCCCGTTTTTGCCGGGATTGCATTTGATCATCTCGAAACGATCCGGGAATTGAAGTATCAGCTGAAGATCCGTGTAGGATACATAAGGGGAATTCTCGGTAAAAAACAGAAGAATCTGATCCGTGCCCGTCTTCACGGGCAGAAGATCCTTCCAGGTCGAGCCGACATTTTCCGTATCCACCAAAAATACTTTTTTCGTTGCCATAGTTTCTCTCATTCTGCCGCAGCGCGGTAAATATGCCTGCGGCGATCGTTGTGTCGTAAGTGTCTGTCGCGTGCCGGCCAGGGGCCGGACTGCGGCAGGATCTCGTGTTTATGGCACCGGATGGATACAGTATAACAGAAAGGCGGGGGTTTTACAAGGCGCAGATTACCGGCGCAGCGGACTCCGCCGCGGAAATTGATTTTCCAATCCGCGTTCCAGTTCATTTTCAAAAAGCAAGGCACAAATAAAGAAAGGCCGGGCCGCCCCGGGAGTTCCTGTGCGTCGGGGATTTCATGAACTGCATATTGTGCGGCCGAAAGAAAAATGATAAAATAGCCGGGAAGATGGAATCGCTTTTATTGAACAGAGGACATAATGAAAAAAACTATTTTGCTTGTGGAAGATGATAAATTTATACGAAGCAGTGTCTCGGAGCTCCTGCTGCAGGAAGGGTATCAAACGGCGGTCTGCTCCTGTCTAGAAGAGGCCAGAACCGCTCTGCGGCAGCGGATTCCGGAGCTGGTGATTCTGGACGTTCTGCTTCCGGACGGTTCGGGCTTTGATTTCTGCGGTGAGATTCGGGAAAGCTGCAGAGTGCCGATTCTGTTTTTGACCTGTTGCGATGAGGATGAGGATACGATCCGAGGACTGGAATGCGGCGGGGATGATTATGTATCAAAACCGTTTCGCGCCGGGGTTTTACTCTCGAGGATCAGGGCGTTGCTCCGCCGTGCGCAGATCGATCCGAGCGCTGACCTTCAGGCGGGTGTTTTTCATTTTGACCATACCCGGAGGAGCTGCCGATTGGAGGGGGAAACGGTGGTGCTGACACCGATCGAGTATCGCATTCTTTACGAGCTTGCCAGAAACACAAATGCGCTGGTCCCGAGGGAAACCCTGCTCCGCGCAGTCTGGGAACCGGGCTGCGAATACATGGATGACAATACCCTGTCGGTGCATATCAGCCGTCTGCGCAGCAAGCTGGGAAAGCACAGCAGTAAACTGACGACTGTCCGCGGGGAGGGATATCTCCTGAGGTGCGAAGATGAATGATTGGCTTATCCTCCTTTTTTGCGGGCTGTCTGCCTGCATCGGCATCGGCATAGGCCGTTTTTGGAAAGGTCGGCGTTATAAGCGCAAAATTCAAAGGCTGAATCTCACCCTGGATACGATTATGCACGGCAATCTGTCGCCGGATTGGTCGCCCTACCGGGAGGGCGAGCTCAGCATATTGATGAATCAGCTGGAGCTGCTTGTCAATCGGACAGCATATATGGTAGATCAGCTGAACACAGAAAAGACAGCGATCCGCGACTTCATTGCGGATATTTCCCATCAGATCAAAACGCCCCTGACGGGCCTGTTATCCTTCCTGGATTTATTGGAAAGAGCGGAGACGGATTCCGTAAAAAGGACGCAGCTTGCCAACTGCATTTATCTTGCGGAGCGAATGAATGAACTGGTGCAGGCGCTCCTGGAGCAGGCAAAGCTGGATTCGGGCTCAGTTTCCCTGCATATCGAAAAGGTGACGGTAAAGGAGCTGCTTCATGCGGCAAAGCAGACGGCCATGGCTGCCCGGCCGAATGCAGGCGCTTATTTCAGGGTCGAGGCGGAGGATGAAA
>CAMWWR010000280.1 GCA_947178045.1 uncultured Clostridia bacterium | reverse complement strand
AGCAGCAGGTCGATATGCTCCGTCTGAAGCAGCGGGCTCCCGGGCATCACAAACGGCTGGAACTGAGCCGGCGCGATATTGACCTCCGGCGGCTGATACGGCATCATCATCGGCTGTCCCTGCATCATGCCCATCTGCTGCTGCGGCATACCCATCATCTGCTGTGGCTGCATCCCCATCATCTGCTGCGGCATGCCCATCATCTGCTGCTGTGGCTGCATGCCCATCATCGGATCCTGTGCAGCCGGCTGTGCGGCCGCCGGGCTTTCGTAGATGCTCTGCGCCTCCTCCTCCGCGACACCCGTGTATTTCATAAACTGGTGATACAGATTTCTTGCGAAACCGAACGGATACAGCTGCATAAGCTCACTGTCCACCAGATCACCGATCTCCATGCGAAACGATACCTTGACAAATTTATTTTTCAGGAAATCCGCAATGCCCTCGCCGTTGATCACATCGTTCAGATCGACAAGCTCCGCGGTCGGCGGGCTGATGTCCACCTTCTTTTCCAGCATCGAGGAAATTGACGTGGCCGCCGAGCCCATCATCTGATTCATCGCCTCACTGATCGCGCTCAGATGCAGCTCCGACAGCTCCCCATCGGTATTCGTGCCGTCTCCCCCCATCATGAGGTCGGTGATAATCTTTACGTCGTTTTCCTTAAGTACAAGGACATTCGTGCCGTCCAGACCTTCTGTATAATGAATCTGAATAAAAACGCATGGTCTATCATAATTCATAATCAGGTCATCCCAGGTTGCGTAGGTTACGACCGGGGTTGTAATATTTACTTTCTGATTTACAAGGGAAAACAATGTCGTTGCCGCTGTCCCCATACTGATGTTGGAGATTTCGCCGACCGCGTCCTTTTCCGCATCGTTCAGCACTTCATCCGCATTCAATATTTCCCTTGGAGCAGCGGCACCGCTTCCCGCCGGCCCGTCCGACGCTCCACCGCCGTCCATCCCGGTCAGCAGCGCATTGATTTCATCCTGTGTCAACATACCGTCCATGGCGTTCTTACTCCTCCTCTCTTATTATATTTGTGAGCTTCACCGCATAGGCATCCGAAAAGGAGCCGGGCAATGCCGTGAACTTCCTTATGTTTCCGACATAGATATTCATCTCGTCGTCCACCTTCGAATTCAGCTTGATAATATCGCCCTTCTGCATATTCAGCAGATCGTTCAGGGAAATCGTACTCTTTCCCAGCACTGCGCGGACTGGTATCCGCGCTTTCGAGATGGCTATCTCGATCACATCCTGATAGCTCTTGTCATCCATCGTCTGCATGGAAGCATACCAGTATTTCGTGTTCAGCTTGTCAATGACAGCCTCGATACATGTATATGGAATGCAGATATTCATCATGCCTTCCACCGTCCCGATCTTTACATTCAGCGTGACGATGGCCGCCGTATCGGTCGGGGAAATGATCTGCGCAAACTGTGAGTTTGTCTCGATCCTCGTCAGCCGCGGCGAAAGCTTTACGACATTCGCCCATGGCTCCGACATCAGATTGGTGATTACCGTGAAGATGCGCTCGATGATAACGAGCTCGATCTCCGTGAAATCCCTCGATTTTTCGAGCGGATTTCCCTCCCCTCCCAGCATGCGGTCCACGATCGCATAGCCGAGATTCTGCGCCAGCTCGATCACCACGCTGCCCTCGAGCGGGGAAAAATCAACGATCCCCAGCAGCACCGGATTGGAGAGCGCATTCGTGAACTCCTGGTAGATAACCGCCTCGGAGTTCATGACCTCCACCGAAACATTCTTTCGCAGGTACGCCGGGAGGTGGGTGGAAAACAATCTTCCAAAATGCTCAAAAATATTTTCGAGCGTCCTCAGGTGATCCTTCGAAAATTTGGCAGGACGTTTAAAATCGTAGTTTTTTACAGATTTTTCACCGTTGTCTTTAAACTCATCCGCATCCAGCTCGCCGCTGCTGAGAGCGGCGAGCAGATTATCTATCTCGCTTTGTGATAAGACGTCGCCCATCCTGTTACCTCAATTCTGTAGATTATGCCTGCGCTGCCGCGGGCCTATCTGCGATACTGTTTACTGCATCATCGTGTAGCTTCCGAAAACGACGCTGTAAATACATTCCGTATCGAAGCTCTCTCGAAGATCCGCCAGGATCTCGTTCTTGACAAGCTCCTTGGCTGCCTGGAAGTTGTCAGGCGTCAGGGCGCTGATGCGGTTCTGAATAATCTCCTTGATCAGCTCCGCCTGCGGCTCCATCAGCGGCTGGATCTTCTTATAGTCCTCCGCCTTTTTGTTCAGAACAATGGTCGCCGTAATCTGGGCAAAATACTTTTTCCCATCCGCCCCCGGCGTGAGGTTGACCGCCATATTCGTGCCGACGACGATCGACTCAAGGTCGGTCACCGCTATCTGCTGTTCCTTATCCTTCGGGAGCGGCGATTCCAGCTCCATATCGATCACCCCGCAGATCTTGGTGATCATTGTATTCATCTTCTGTGCGTTCGGCAGGTAAACAAACAGCATCAGCGCGCTGAGCGTCAGATTCACAAGCGTTGCCGCAAGAATAATAATAGCCAAAATATTCTTCTTCATTCCTACAACTTTCTCCTTCCATAGAAATTCTTTCGGGTCCTGCAGGGCCGGGACTTAATTGGAATTCAGGGTATTATAGATGCGTATTTCGATACGCCGGTTCATTTCTCTTCCCTCCGTCGTGGAATTGTCCGCGACCGGCTCGTATTCGCCCATGCCGATGCACTCGATATACGCCGGATCCAGTCCCTTTGTCTGCACGAGGTAATCCGCAGCCGCATTTGCGCGTGCACAGGAAAGCTCGCGGTTGCTGCCGTACCGGCTCCGCTTTGACACCGGGACGTTGTCCGTGTGTCCGACGATCGCAATCCGATAGCCCTCGTACTTTTTCAGGATATCGCCGATCCGCGAAAACACCGGCAGCGCGCTGCTCTGCAGCTCCGCGCTTCCCGAGGCGTACAGCAGGCTTCCGCTGATCTCTATCGTAATGTACCTCCCCCCCGAATCGACACCGATCTCCATCTGATTGTCCAGATCGTAATCGCTGCTCATGCCGGAGATATCGTCGTACATCTGCTCCGTTTCCTCTTTGTTCGCCTGCGCCAGCTGCTCCTCCAGATTCAGCACCTCGTCGCCCGTCTTGTCGGAGGTCTGTCCCATATCGTTCGTGTACTCATCCAGATTATTCAGCTGAGACACACCCGTATTGATCAGCTGTCCCTCCCCGATGGAGGTCCGCCCGCCCGACATAATGCTGAGCCGGTTTGCAAGGGCATTGGCGAGCTCCGTAAACTTGGCCTCGTCAATGCTGGACATCGCAAAAAGGAGAACGAAGAAGCAGAGAAGAAGATTCATAAGGTCGGAAAAGGTCGCCATCCAGGCCGGTGATCCCGGCGCCTGTTCCTCCTGCTTCTGTTTTTTAGCCAACTTCCTCACCACCTTCTTTGGAGCTGAGCTCCTCCCTCATACCCGGAGTGAGGAACGACTTCAGTTTCTCTTCGATGACGCGAGGGTTTTCTCCTGCCTGGATCGACAGCAGACCCTCGACAAGGATTTCCTTCTGCTTCATCTCCGAAGCATCATTTGCCTTCAATTTATTTGCAATCGGCGTACAGATCCAGTTTGCAAGCAGAGAACCGTACAG